>JBMDXL010000254.1:0-7486 GCA_048594465.1 Microlunatus sp.
GGTGATGCGCAGCGAGGACCAGGTCCTGCCGACCACCACCGACGAGCGGCTGCTGGACTCCCGGGGTCCGACCGACTGGGTGCACACCGACCCGTGGCGGGTGCTGCGGATCCAGAGCGAGTTCGTGGAGGGCTTCGGGACCCTGGCCGAGCTGGGGCCGGCGGTCAGCGTCTTCGGGTCGGCCCGGATCGGTCGCGACCACCCCAGCTACGCGGCGGCGGTCGAGGTGGGCCGCCGGCTCGCCGAGGAGGGGCTGACGGTGATCACCGGAGGCGGTCCGGGGATCATGGAGGCCGCCAACAAGGGGGCCGCCGAGGCCGGCGGGGTCTCGGTCGGGCTGGGGATCGAGCTGCCCTTCGAGCAGGGGCTCAACGACTACGTGAACCTGGGCATCAACTTCCGGTACTTCTTCGCCCGCAAGACCATGTTCGTCAAGTACGCCCAGGGGTTCGTCGTGATGCCCGGAGGGTTCGGCACCTTCGACGAGCTGTTCGAGGCGCTCACCCTGGTGCAGACGCGCAAGGTCACCTCGTTCCCGGTGGTGCTGTTCGGCTCCGACTACTGGCAGGGGCTGATCGACTGGGCGCGGACGTCCGTGCTCGGCTACGGCTGCATCGCCGAGCGCGATCTCGCGTTGCTGATGGTCACCGACGACGTCGAGGAAGCCGTCGCCCTGATGCACGACAGCCGCTCCGCGCGCTGAGCCCGGTCCACCGTGCCGGCGCGCGACGGTGGACATGGCACGATCGAGGGGTGGAGTGGTTCATCGCGGTGGTCGTGGTCGCCGTGCTCGGAGTGGCCGCGCTCGTCGCGGCGGGAGGGCTGGGGTCCATGTCGCCGGAACCGACGCGGGACGTGTTCCGCCAGGACCTGCCGCCCGACCGCGCGCTGACCGGTGAGGACCTGCAGCGGCTGCGGTTCGGGGTCGTGCTGCGGGGGTACGCGATGGGCCAGGTCGACGACGTGCTGGACCGGCTGAGCGGGGAGCTGGCGGAGCGGGACGGCCGGATCGCCGAGCTGGAGGCGCGCCTGTCCGAGCGGACCGGGTACGCGGCGTACGACGCCGGCGGCGACCCCCGCCCGCACGCATGAGCGTCGACCTGCGGGTCGCCCAGCCGGTGAGCGCGCCACCCGACGTGGTCTGGTCGGTGCTGGTGGACTGGGAGGGTCAGCGCCGCTGGATCCCGTTCACCACCGTCCGCGTGGTCGGCGACCGTCACCAGGGCCTCGGGGTCCGGTGCGTCGCGCTCTCGGGCTTCTGGCTCGGTCGGCTCCCGGTCGGACTGCTGGACCGGTTCGTGGTGACCGCCTGGCAGCCCCCGACCACCGATGACCCGGGGGTGCTGGAGGTGTTGCACCTGGGGCCGTTCTTCACCGGCCCGGGCACCTTCACCGTGCACCCGACCGCCGCCGGCGGCAGCGAGGTGCGGTGCGCCGAGATCTTCGACGTGGCGGGGGGTGCGCTGCCCACCCGGATCGCGGGGCTGCTGCTGCCGGTCATGCGGGCCGGGTTCGCCACCAGCCTGCGTGCCCTGGCCCGGGTCAGCCGCGCACAGTCGCTGGGCTGAGACCGGCCCCGCCGGGTCAGCTGCGCTGACCGGTGAACACCGGCGGCCGCTTGGCCAGGAAGGCGTCGACGGCCTGCCGGTGGTCCTCGGTCGCTCCGGTCCTCGCCATCAGCTCCGCCTCCAGGGCCAGCGCCTCGGGCAGCGAGCTGTGGGCCGCGTTCGCCACCGCCTGCCGGATCGCCGCGTACGCCTGGGTCGGGCCGACCGCCAGCCGCCCGGCGACCTCCAGCACGCGGTCCTCGAGCTCGTCGTCGGGCACCACCTCGGTGGCGATCCCCAGGGCCAGCGCCTCGTCGGCGCCGACGGTGCCCCCCTCGTACAGCAGCCGCAGCGCTGCCGTCGGACCGACCAACCGGGGGAGCGTCCAGGAGGCGCCGGTGTCGCAGGAGAGCCCGATGCCGGCGAAGGCGAGGTTGAACCCGGCACCCGCGGCGACCAGCCGGAGGTCGGCGAGGAAGGCCATCGAGGCGCCTGCGCCGGCGGCGACGCCGTTGACGGCGGCGATGACCGGCTTGGGCATGGTGTGCAGCAGGGTGGCGATCGGGTTGTAGTGGTCCGGCACGGTGGACATCAGCTCGTCGGGACCGACCTGCTCCAGCTGGGCGGCGTGCTCCCGGAGGTCCTGGCCGACGCAGAACGCCCGCCCGGTCCCGGCCAGCACGACGCACCGGACGCCGGGATCGCCCGCCACGTCGGTCAGCGCGGCGAGCAGCGCGACCCGGGTGGCCAGGTCGAGGGCGTTGAGGGCCTCCGGTCGGTTCAGCCGGACCAGACCGACTCCGCCGACCCGTTCGACCAGCACCGTCGCCGCACCCATGCCCGGGACTGTAACGGTCCCCGTCCGGTCCGCCGTCGGGGGCGGGCCCGTGCCCCGGCCGCCCGGATCCGCCCGGCGCGGGACGACCCGCATGGTACGCAGTTGGCCGAATGCGGAATAATCGGACCCGATAGCTGCCAGTCGACTACAGATGAGGATGGGCACATGGCTGCCATGAAGCCGCGGACGGGTGACGGTCCGATGGAGGTCACCAAAGAGGGCCGGGGGATCGTCATGCGGGTCCCGCTCGAAGGAGGAGGCCGCCTGGTGGTCGAGCTCAACGCCGACGAGGCGGCCGAGCTGGCCGGCGCGCTGAAAGAGGTCGTCGGCTAGTCCTGAGCCCCACGAACGTCTACAACGGCTCCCCGCTTGTGCGGGGAGCCGTCGTCGTGTGCGGGCCCCGGATCCGTCCCGGGCCGGTCACCCGCGCCCGGTCGGCGTTCTCAACCTCCGTGGACGGTGATCGCGGTCCGGTAGACGTCGACGGTCTCCGCCGCGATCTTGGCCCAGGAGAACTCGTCGATGCAGCGCTGCCGCCCGGCCCGGCCGAAGGCCGCCGCCTTGTCCCGGTCCCGGGTCAGCGAGTTGATCTTGGTCGCCAGCTGCTGCTCGAACTCGGCGACCGCGGCCGGGTCGTCGGCCTTGGCCGGGTCGTACGGGACCAGGTAGCCGGTCTCGCCGTCCACCACGACCTCGGGGATGCCGCCGACCGCGGACGCCACGACGGCGGTCTCGCAGGCCATCGCCTCGAGGTTGACGATGCCCAGCGGCTCGTACACCGAGGGGCAGGCGAACACGGTGGCCTGGGACAGCACCTGACGGACCTGGGCCCGGGGGAGCATCTCCTCGACCCAGACCACGTTGCCGCGGCTCGCCTTCACGGCCGCGAACGCGTCGCCGATCTGCTGGGCGATCTCCGGGGTGTCCGGGGCGCCGGCCAGCAGCACCAGCTGGGTGTCGGGATCGAGGTGCTCGGCCGCGCGGACCAGGTGGATCAGACCCTTCTGCCGGGTGATGCGGCCGACGAAGACGACGGTGGGCCGGTCCGGGTCGATGCCCAGCCCGGTGAGCACGTCGGTGCCCGGGTCGGGGGAGAACTCGTCGGTGTCGATGCCGTTGCGGACCACGTGCACCTTGTCCGGGTCCAGGTCGGAGTAGGAGTCCAGGGTGTCGGTCCGCATCCCGGCGCTGACGGCGATCACGGCGTCAGCGGCCTCGAACGCGGTCCGCTCGGCCCAGGACGACAACCGGTAGCCGCCGGCGAGCTGCTCGGCCTTCCAGGGGCGGTGCGGCTCCAGGGAGTGCGCAGTCACCACGTGCGGGATGTCCTGCAGCATCGCGCCGAGCATCCCGCCCAGCATCGCGTACCAGGTGTGGGAGTGGATGAGATCCACCGGCGGGACCGCGGCGGCCATCGACAGGTCGGCGCCGAACACCCGCAGCGCGGTGTTGGCCCCGTCGGGGTAGGTCTCCGCGTGCGCGGTCGCCCCCTCGCGGGGCTCACCCATGCACTGCACGTCCACGTCGATCAGCTTGCGCAGCTGGGGCACCAGCTGGGCCACGTGCACCCCGGCCCCGCCGTAGATCGACGGTGGGTACTCCCGGGTGAACAGGGAGAGGCTGAGTCGGTCACCGCTGGCTGCACTCATGCTCGGCATCGTTGCACAGCGAGCCGGAGGCCGCACAGGGACTGGGCCCGGACGGCGTCCGCCTCGGTGAACGCCGGCTGTCGAGCGGATGATCTCCGTCGAGACACAGCCGGGGGATCTTGTCGCGCCGACGCCGCACCACCTAGGTTGACACCGGTCCGGCGATGCCGGGTCCCGCCTCAGAGTCGAGCAAGGATAGGTTCAGCGCATGGCTTCCTCCCGTCCCAAGGTTCTCGCCATCGTCCTCGCCGGCGGTGAAGGAAAGCGGCTGATGCCGCTCACGATGGACCGGGCGAAACCGGCCGTCCCGTTCGGTGGCACCTACCGGTTGATCGACTTCGTGCTGTCCAACCTCGCGAACGCCGGCATGCGGCAGATCGCGGTGCTGACCCAGTACAAGTCGCACTCGCTCGACAAGCACATCTCGCTGACCTGGCGGATGTCCACGCTGCTGGGGAACTACGTCACCCCGGTGCCGGCGCAGCAGCGCCTCGGCCCCCGGTGGTACCAGGGCAGCGCCGACGCGATCTTCCAGTCGATGAACCTGTTCGTCGACGAGGCGCCCGACTACGTCGTGGTGTTCGGAGCCGACAACATCTACCGGATGGACGTCGAGCAGATGCTGGACGCCCACATCGAGGGCGGTCTCGGCTGCACCGTCGCCGGCATCCGGGTGCCCCGCGAGCAGGCCACCGAGTTCGGCGTGATCGACGCCGCCGCCGACCACAAGATCAAGGAGTTCCTGGAGAAGCCGGCCGACCCGCCCGGACTCCCCGACGACCCGAACTCCTCGTTCGCGTCGATGGGCAACTACATCTTCACCTGCGACGCCCTGGTCGAGGCGCTCTACGCCGACGCCGAGAACCTCGACTCCCGGCACGACATGGGCGGCGACATCATCCCGAGCTTCGTCTCCCAGGGCGAGGCCCAGGTCTACGACTTCACCGCCAACGAGGTGCCCGGGGTCGCCGAGCGGGACAAGGCCTACTGGCGGGACGTCGGCTCGATCGACGCCTACCACGAGGCGCACATGGACCTGGTCTCGGTGGACCCGGTGTTCAACCTCTACAACAACGAGTGGCCGATCTGGAGCAACATGCCCCAGCTGCCGGGTGCCAAGTTCACCCTGGCCGGCACCGCCACCGACTCCATCGTCAGCCCGGGCTGCATCATCTCCGGCGGGAAGATCGACGACTGCGTGCTGTCGCCGAACGTCCGGGTGGCCAACGGGGCCTCCATCAGCCAGTCCGTGATCCTGCACAACGTCCGGATCGGCGAGGGTGCGGTGATAGAGCGCGCCATCCTGGACAAGAACGTCCTGGTCGAGCCGGGCGCCTCGATCGGCGTGGACGTGGACGCCGACCGGGCCCGTGGCTACACCGTCTCCGCGGGCGGCATCACCGTGGTGGGCAAGGGCATCACCGTCCGGAGGTAGAGCTGGTCGCCGGTCGCGTCGAGGTGACGACGCGGGAGCCGGCCGAGGGACCTCACCGGTGGGCGGCTCGCGAGATCGATCTCGCGGCCGCCCTCCGTGCGTCGGTCGCCGGCTAGCGTGAGCGGGGTGTCGCGGGGCGGTGCGATCCGGGTCGCAGACTCACGACCAGACCGAGAGCGACGAGGGCGGCGGCGGCCAGGACGGCGGGCCAGACCGTACGCGGGGTGCCGTCGCAGTCCTGGAAGACCTGGCAGTCGGGCTCCGCGGCGACGACGAGCACCGGCAGCAAAGCGAAACCGGTGAGGCAGCCGAAGAACTCCCGGCCGGGGTCGAGCTGCCAGACCCCGAACGCACCGAGGAGCAGCACCGGGACCAGCAGCAGCACCCAGCCGGAGAGCCAGTTGGCCGCCGCGACAGCGGCGACGGCGCCGAGACCGGTCCAGGGCAGGGTCGCCGTCAGCCGCGTCATCGCCCTCCCTCTCGCCGGTCCAGGTCTGCCCATCATCGGGTCCCGCGACCGACGGGCACCAGTCACAGATCCGTCACGGCCCTCCGGCGGGCTCGGCCGGGGGTCAGAGGCGCCCGGTCTCGTACGCCCACATGGCGACCTCGACGCGGTTCCGGGCGCCGAGCTTCCGCATCAGGCTGGCGAGATGGGCCTTGACCGTGCTCGGGGTGATGAAGAGCTCGTCAGCGATCTCGCTGTTGGTGCGGCCCCGGGCGACCGGCAGGAGGACCTCCTCCTCGCGAGCGGTGAGCGGCTCGGTCGGCTGCCTCGGCGGCGCGGCCGTCGTCTGGGCGAAGGTCGCGAGCAGCCGGACGGTCACGCGGGGAGCGATCAGCGCCTCCCCATCGGCGGCGGCGTGGACGGCCTGGGTGAGCAGAGCGGGTCCGGCGTCTTTGAGCAGGAAGCCGCGCGCACCGGCCTTGAGCGCCCCGTGGACGTACTCGTCGAGGTCGAAGGTCGTGATCACCACGATCGGCAGGGGATCGGCGACGTCGGGGCCGGCGAGCCGACGGGTCGCCTCGATCCCGTCCAGCAGCGGCATCCGGATGTCGAACAGACCGACGTCGGGGCGCAGCCGGCCCGCCAACCGGACGGCCTCACGCCCGTCGGCGGCCGCCCCGACCACCTCGATCCCGGGCTGGGCGTCCAGCAGCATCGTCAGCCCGCTGCGCACGATGGGCTGGTCGTCGGCGATCAGGACCCGGATGCTCATCGCGCCGTCCCGGTCCGGGGCAGGACCGCCGCGACCCGCCAGCCCCGGTCACCGATCGGGCCGGCCCGCAACGTGCCCCCCAGCAGGGCGGCACGCTCGTGCATGCCCACCAGCCCGAAGCCGGCGGGCCCGCGTCGACCCCCACTGGCGGACCCGTCGTCTTCGACGGTCACCAGCACCTGGTCGGGGTCACCGCTGACGGTGACGGCCACGCAGGTCGCGTGCCGGGCGTGCCGCCGCGCGTTGGTGACGGACTCCTGGGCCAGGCGGTAGACCGCGGCGCCGAGGGCCGGGGTGAGGTCGTCGAGCCGGCCGTCCAGCGTCACCGTGACGCGGGGGACGGCCAGGTGGTCGGTGGCCAGCCGCCCGACCTCGGCCAGCCCGGGCTGCGGTGCGAGCTCCGGGTCGTGGGGGTCGCGGAGCACGCCGACGATGGCGCGCAGCTCGGTCAGGGTGCTGGTGGCCGCCTCCTCGATCACGGCCAGGACCTCGGCGGCCCGCTCGGGATGGGTGCCGGCGACGGCCCGCCCGGCCTGGGCCCGGATGGCGATGCCCGAGACGTGGTGGGCGACCGTGTCGTGCAGCGCGCGCTCTTGCTGCTCGCGCTCGCCAAGCCGGGCGTGCTCGAGGTCGCTGCCGAGGACCCGGGCCCGGGTGCCGACCGCGGCGCCGAGGGCACCGGCGCACAGGAAGACCGCATACCCGGCGACCCTCTCGGCCAGACCGGTGCCGTCGGCGGCCGTGGCCAGCGGGAGCCAGAGCAGGATGAGGCCGAACCCGCTCGCGGCCTCGCGGCC
>JBMDXL010000255.1:0-1960 GCA_048594465.1 Microlunatus sp.
AGCACGAGCTGACCTGGATGCTGCTGCACCAGTACTTCTCCTTCAACTCGCCCGTGTGGTTCAACGTCGGGACCAAGTCGCCGCAGCAGGTCAGCGCCTGCTTCATCCTCAGCGTCGACCACTCGATGGACTCGATCCTCAACTGGTCCAAGGAGGAGGTCTTCATCATCAAGGGCTGCTCCGGCGCCGGCCTGAACCTGTCCCGGATCCGCTCGTCCAAGGAGCTGCTCAGCTCCGGTGGCACCGCGTCCGGTCCGGTCTCCTTCATGCGGGGCGCCGACGCCAGCGCCGGGACGATCAAGTCCGGCGGGGCCACCCGACGGGCCGCCAAGATGGTCGTCCTGGACGTCGACCACCCCGACATCGAGGAGTTCGTCGAGACCAAGGCGCGCGAGGAGAACAAGATCCGCGCGCTGCGCGACGCCGGCTTCGACATGGACCTGGGCGGCCGGGACATCACGTCGGTGCAGTACCAGAACGCCAACAACTCGGTCCGGGTCAGCGACACCTTCATGCGCGCGGTCGAGGACGACGCCAGCTTCGACCTGCGGGCCCGCAGCGACAACCGGGTCGTCGAGACCGTCCAGGCGCGTGAGCTGTTCGACAAGATCGCCCAGGCTGCGTGGGCCTGCGCCGATCCCGGCATCCAGTACGACGACACGATCAACGACTGGCACACCAACCCCGAGACGGGCCGGATCACCGCGTCCAACCCCTGCTCGGAGTACATGTCGCTGGACAACAGCTCCTGCAACCTGGCCAGCCTCAACCTGCTGAAGTTCCTGAAGGACGACGACTCCTTCGACGCCCTCCGGTTCGAGCAGGCGGTCGAGCTGATCATCACCGCGATGGACATCTCGATCTGCTTCGCGGACTTCCCGACCGAGCCCATCGGCCAGACCACCCGGGACTACCGCCAGCTGGGGATCGGCTACGCCAACCTCGGCGCGCTGCTGATGGCCACCGGCCACGGGTACGACTCCGACGGTGGACGAGCGTTCGCCGCGGCCATCACGTCGCTGATGACCGGTGTCTCCTACCGGCGCTCGGCGGAGCTGGCCGGCATCGTCGGCCCGTACGCCGGCTACGCCCGCAACGCCGACGCCCACAAGCGGGTGATGCGCAAGCACCAGGCGGCCAACGACTCGCTGCGGACGGTCGGCTCGCTGGACGCGGACGTGCACAAGCGCGCCACCGCGGCCTGGGAGGGTGTGATCAAGCTCGGTGAGACCAACGGCTACCGCAACGCGCAGGCCAGCGTGCTCGCGCCGACCGGCACCATCGGCTTCATGATGGACTGCGACACCACCGGCATCGAGCCGGACTTCTCGCTGGTGAAGTTCAAGAAGCTGGTCGGTGGCGGCTCGATGCAGATCGTCAACCAGACGATCCCGCGGGCGCTGAAGAAGCTCGGCTACACCTCCGAGACGGCCGAGGCCATCGTGGAGTTCATCGCCGAGAACGGTCACGTCATCGACGCCCCCGGACTGCGTCCCGAGCACTACGAGGTGTTCGACACCGCGATGGGCAAGCGGGCCATCAAGCCGATGGGTCACGTGCGGATGATGGCGGCGGCCCAGCCGTTCCTGTCCGGGGCCATCTCCAAGACGGTCAACCTGCCGGAGTCGGCGACCGTGGCCGAGATCGCCGACGTCTACCTGCAGGGCTGGAAGCTCGGCCTCAAGGCGCTCGCGGTCTACCGCGACAACTGCAAGGTCGGTCAGCCGCTCAGCGACGGCAAGGCGGAGAAGAAGACCGACGCGGCCGAGACCGAGGTCGAGCCCACGGTGGTCGAGAAGGTCGTCTACCGGGCCACCCGCAAGCGGCTGCCCAAGGCTCGCCCGAGCGAGACCCGGTCCTTCTCGGTCGGTGGTGCCGAGGGCTACATGATCTCCGGCTCCTACCCCGACGACGGCCTGGGCGAGGTGTTCCTCAAGCTGGGCAAGCAGGGCTCCACCCT
>JBMDXL010000256.1:0-3987 GCA_048594465.1 Microlunatus sp.
TCGTGCAGCCAGGCCCGCTTCTCCCCGGCCGCGAAGTGCACGTACGCCTCCGCCCAGCGCCGCGGCCAGTGGTCCTCGGGCCGGTCGAAGGCCGCGCTGCCCAGCCAGTCGGCCCACGCCAGCTCCGCGGAGTCGCGGACCCGGAGCCGGCGCTGCTCGGGGGAGTCGACCAGGAACAGACCCCCGAACGACCAGTGCGCCTGGCCGCCGAGCGACGCCAGCGGCTCGCCGTCCACCAGCAGCACCGAGCGCCCCGCCTCGGCGAGCTCGCGGGTGGCGACCAGGCCGGACAGCCCGCCGCCGACGACGATGACGTCAGCATCCACCCCGCGACCATAGCCAGCCGGATCCGGGCGTCACTAGGCTTCCTGGCATGTCGACAGTGAGCTCCGTGGCCACCGACCCGCTGCCCTGGGACGGCCGCCGCCTGGTTGCGCAGCTGTCCGCCACGGGACCGGGCCGGACCTGGCGCTCGGCGTACGACCAGGACCTCGTGGTCGAGCTGCCCACCTCCACCCCCGCCGACCTGGCCGGGGCGGTGACCCGGGCCCGGGCCGCGCAGGCGGACTGGGCCACGCGACCGCTGGCGGACCGGCAACGGGTCCTGCTGACCTTCCACGACGCGGTCCTGGACCAGCGCGAGCGGTTGGCCGACCTGCTCCAGTACGAAGGCGGCAAGGCCCGGCTGACCGCGATGGAGGAGATCCTGCACCTGGCCATGACCGCGCGCTACTACGGCCGGGTCGCCCGCCAGGTGCTGCACGACCGGCGGGGGAGCGGGATGGTGCCGCTGCTGACCCGGATCGACACCCGCCACGTGCCGCTCGGGCTGGTGGGCATCATCGCCCCCTGGAACTACCCGCTCAGCCCGACGGTGGCGGACGGGCTGGCGGCCCTGGTGGCCGGGAACGCGGTCATCTGCAAGCCCGACCTGCAGACGCCGTACGTCGCTCTGGCTGCGGTCGACCTGCTCCGACAGGCGGGGATGCCGGCGGATCTGTGGGCCACGGTCTACGGTCCCGGCGACTGCGTCGGCCCCGAGCTGATCGCGGCCGTGGACTACCTGTGCTTCACCGGGTCCACCGCCACGGGTCGGGTGGTGGCCCGGCGGTGCGCCGAGCACCTGATCGGCTGCTCGTTGGAGCTGGGTGGGAAGAACCCGCTGCTGGTGCTGGACGACGCCGACGTCGAGGCGGCGGCGGCCGGCGCCGTGCGCGCCGCCTTCGGCAACGCGGGTCAGCTGTGCGTGTCGGTCGAGCGCATCTACGTCGCCGAGGCCCTGCACGACGCCTTCGTCAGCGCCTTCGTGGCCAAGACCCGGACGCTGCGCCTCGGCCGCTCGCTGGACTACGAGCACGAGATGGGCAGCCTGGTCAGCGCCGACCAGCTCGAGCGGGTCGTGGCGCACGTCGAGGACGCCCGGACCAAGGGCGCCCAGGTGCTCAGCGGCGGCCGGCGGCGACCCGACCTCGGTCCGCTGTTCTACGAGCCGACCGTGCTGACCGGCGTCACCCCGGAGATGGACTGCTTCGCCGACGAGACCTTCGGTCCGGTGGTCAGTCTCTACGGCGTCGCCGACGAGGCCGAGGCGATCGCCCGGGCCAACGACTCCGACTACGGGTTGAACGCCAGCGTCTGGACCGGCGACCCCGTTCGCGGTCGCCGGGTCGCCCGGCAGATCCGCTGCGGCACGGTGAACGTCAACGAGGCGTACGGCGCCACCTTCGGCAGCATCAACGCCCCGATGGGCGGGATGAGGTCGTCCGGTCTGGGTCGCCGGCAGGGACCGGAGGGGCTGCTGCGCTTCGTGGAGTCGCAGGCGATCGGCACGCAGTCGCTGCTCCCGCTGACTCCGAGCCTCGGGTTGTCGCCCCAGGCCTTCGTCACCGGACTGACCGGAGCGCTCAGGGTGCTGAAGGGACTCGGCCGAGCCTGAAGATCGTTCCGTACGGATCGAATTCTGCGCAGAAGTTTGGTCTGATGAGGACCAGCAGTCACACTGCTCAGGTGCCGCGTCCGGTCGTGGCGCAACTCAGATCTCCAGGAGTAGCTGTATGCCGCGTCGGTTCGCCCGTTGGTTGACGGTGCTGGTGGCGTCCTCGGTGGCGGTGCTGGCCCCCGTCCCGCTGCTGACCCAGACAGCCGAAGCGGCCGAGCCGACGGAGTTGGCGGTGCCAGCCCGGTATCTGACCCAGACGATCAGCTGGGGCGACTGCGGGGACTTCGAGTCCCGTTGCGCGACGGTGGCCGTGCCGATGGACTGGCAGAACCCCACCAAGGGTGACATCCGGATCGCCATCGCCTACCTGAAGGCTCCTGGCACCACGTCCAAGGGCCTGCTGACCACGAACCCCGGCGGCCCCGGAGCGGCGGGTCGGCTGCTGACCGAGGCGCTCTCCCTGCCCAGCGTGACCGGCCAGGGCGGCAAGCCGCAGCTGCGCCAGTACGACCTGCTCGGCTTCGACCCCCGCGGCTTCGGCGCCAGCACCAACGTGCAGTGCCGGGCCGACGCGACGGCGCTGAAGAAGCTGCCGAAGGTGGCCGACCGACGGGTGCGCAACCGCGCCACCCACGCGATGGAGATCGCCGAGGCCAAGCTGTTCGGCGCGGCGTGCGCCAGTCAGCCGCTGGCCCGCTACATCAACACCCAGCAGACCGTCTGGGACGTCGACTTCCTCCGGCAGCTGATGGCGGCGAACCAGGGCCGGACATACGAGAAGCTGAACTACGTCGGCTACTCCTACGGCACCTGGCTGGGCGCCTGGTACGCCGACACGTTCCCGGCCCGTGTCGGCCGGTTCATCCTCGACTCCAACATGCAGTGGACCTCGACGATGTACGTCAACCAGACCCTGGACTCGGCCTCCTTCCAGCGCCGCCGGGACAAGATGCTCTTCCCCTACCTGGCGCGGCACAACAGCTTCTACGGCCTGGGCAAGACCGCGACGTCGGTGAAGAAGAAGTACGAGGCGACCCGCAAGAAGCTGGCCGCGCAGGCGAAGAAGGACCTGAAGAAGGGAAAGACCCCGGTGATGGGTCCGGAGGACCTCGACTACATCACCGCCAGCCTGATCTACTCCGACGAGGGCTTCGCCAGCGCCGGCTACGTGATCGGCGCCTCGGGTGACTTCGTCCGCAAGCCGACCTCGGCCAAGTACCGGACGAAGCTGCAGAAGCGGATCAAGGCGCCGATGAGCAAGGCCCCCTTCGTCGTCCAGCGCTCGTCCTCGAAGATCAAGGGCTCCGCCCTGGTCACCATCGACGGTCTGGCCGGCACCATCGTCCGCTGCAACGACAGCGCGCAGCCCGGCAACCTGACGGCGCTGCTCAAGCGGGCCGACCGCGACGCGAAGAAGTACCCGTTCACCGGCTACCTCAACACCGTGCCGCTGTGCGCGTACTGGAAGTACAAGCCGCAGACCCGCACCATCGACCTGGCCGGTCTGCCGTCGTCGACCAAGATGCTGATGTTCCAGTCCGAGGGCGACCCCGCGACCGCGTACGAGGGCGCGCTGGCCGCGCACCGGCGGACGGCGACCAAGACCGTCCTGGTCAGCGTGGACAACGAGGGCCAGCACGGTCTCTACATCGACGGCCCGTCCTCCTGCCTGGAGGGGATCGGCGACCGCTTCCTGTTCTCCGCCACCGCCGTGCTGCCGACCCGGGACACCCGGTGCGGCACCAGCCCGCTGCCGGACGACCGCAAGGTCTACCCGCTCAGCGGTCCGGTCTCCGGCACCTCGGCCAACGCGAAGAAGGCGGTCACGAGCAAGAACGCCACCGTCCGCGCGGTCCGGGTCGACGTGGCCAAGCGCGGCCTCAGCTGAGGCGAGTCCCCAGACACGCAGCAGCCCTGACACGACGCAGCTCCGGCACCGGATCCGCCGCTCAGGTGCCGGCGCGGGCGCCGGACCCGGTGCCGGGCCATCGGGGTCGGGCGTGCGTTGCCCGGGCCGGCCCCGGGGATCCGCGCGAACCCCCTGGCCC
>JBMDXL010000257.1:0-4953 GCA_048594465.1 Microlunatus sp.
CCGATGCTGTTGATCAAGCGCACCGCGTGGATCGCCGACGGGACGCCGCTCGAGTACACCCGCTCGGTGTTCCGTGGTGACCGCTTCCGCTTCGTCGCCCGGCACGGTGCTGGTCGTCACTCGCTACTCACTGCGCGCTGACGGATCTGTCTTCGCTCCTCGAGCGCAAACGAAGAGCGTGTTTGCGCTCTCGTCGTTCCAGACAGATCCGGCGCTCCGTTCGTCGCCGCTCGCGACGGGAGTCCGTCGCTCCGTTCGTCGCCGCTCGCGACGAGAGTCAGGTGCCTGCCGCGGGCCCTCTAGTGGTTCGCGCCGCCCTTCTCGGCGCCGGCGCCGGTGAGGGAGCGGACCTGGAGCTCGGGATAGCGGTCCTGGCTGGAGGTGTCTCTGCTCAGCACGGTGCCGAGGAAGCCGCAGAGGAAGCCGATGGGGATGGAGATCAGTCCCGGGTTGCGGAGCGGGAACCAGGCGAAGTCGACGTTCGGCATCAACGACGTCGGCGTGCCCGAGACCACCGGGGAGAAGATCACCAGACCGACCGCGGCGATCAACCCGCCGAAGATGCTGGCGCAGGCGCCCGCCGTGTTGAACCGCTTCCAGAACAGGTTGAAGATCAACGCCGGCAGGTTGGCCGAGGCGGCGACGGCGAAGGCCAGGGCCACCAGGAACGCGATGTTGAGCCGCTGCGCCGGGATGGCCAGGGCGATGGCCACCGCCCCGATCACCAGCGCGGCGACCCGCACCACGACCAACTCGCTGGCCTCGGACGCCTTGCCCCGCCGCCACACGCTGGCGTACAGGTCGTGGGCGACCGAGGAGGCCGAGGCCAGGGTGAGGCCCGCGACCACGGCCAGGATGGTGGCGAAGGCGACCGCCGAGATCAGCGCCAGCAGGACCGAGCCGCCCAGGCTGTCCGGACCTCCACCGACCGCCTGGGCCAGCAGCGGTGAGGCCAGGTTGCCCGAGGACTTGGCGATCTGGCTCTCGGGTCCGGTGTCCACCAGGGCGGCGGCGCCGAAGCCCAGCACCAGGGTCATCAGGTAGAAGGCACCGATCAACCCGATCGCCCAGAGCACCGACTTGCGGGCCGCGTGGGCCGTCGGCGTGGTGTAGAAGCGGATCAGGATGTGCGGCAGACCGGCCGTGCCGAGGACCAGAGCCAGACCGAGGGACAGGAAGTCGAACTTGGCCGTCAGGTCCTTGCCGTAGAGCTGTCCGGGTTGCAGGAACGCCTCGCCCTTGCCGGTCTTCTCCGCAGCCGCCCCGAGCAGCTCGGAGAGGTTGAACCCGAACTGGGCCAGCACCAGGATCGTGATCAGCAAGGTGCCGGCCATCAGCAGCACGGCCTTGACGATCTGCACCCAGGTGGTGCCCTTCATGCCGCCCAGGGTGACGTAGATGATCATCAGGATGCCGACCCCGACGATCACCAGGTTCTTGATCAACGGCGAGCTCACCCCGAGCAGCAGCCCGACCAGGCTGCCGGCACCGACCATCTGGGCCAGCAGGTAGAAGATCGACACCACGATGGTGGAGGAGGCCGCGGCGCTGCGCACCGGTGCCTGCCGCATCCGGTACGCCAGCTGGTCGGCCATGGTGTAGCGGCCGGAGTTGCGGAGCAGCTCGGCGACCAGCAGCAGCGCCACCAGCCAGGCCACCAGGAAGCCGATGGAGTAGAGGAAGCCGTCGTAGCCGTACAGGGCGATGGAGCCGGAGATGCCGAGGAACGAGGCGGCCGACATGTAGTCGCCGCCGATCGCCAGACCGTTCTGGAAGCCGGAGAACGAGCGACCGCCGGCGTAGTAGTCAGTGGTGGTCTTGTTGCTGCGCGACGCCCAGAAGGTGATGTAGAGCGTGAGGGCGACCACGAGCAGGAAGAGCCCGACGGTCAGGTACTGGTTGCCGCCGGTGGCCAGCGGGAGCAGGGTGCCGGTGATCATCGGCCGGTCCTCTCCTCGAACTCCTCGCGGATCCGGGTGGACAACGGGTCCAGGGCCTTGCTGGCGTGCCGGGAGTAGAGCCAGGCGATCAGGAAGGTGCTGACGAACTGCAGCAGCCCGAACACGAGTGCGACGTTGACGTGCCCGACCACGGGGGTGTTCATGAAGTCCCGGGCCCAGTTGTTGCAGATGACGTAGGTGATGTACCAGACCATGAAGGCCGCGGTGGCGGGGAACGCGAACCGCGCGTAGCGGCGGCGCAGCTCGAGGAAGTCCTGCTGGCGGGAGATCTCGAGGTAGACCTCGTGATCGGAGCTCGGGGGGAGATCGCTGTCGGAGTCTGGCTTCACGTCGTCGGTCACCGTCACCTCCGTTGGTGGTTGGACGGCACTTTACGCACTAAACCGACGAGGGGAGAAGGGGTGGCGGCCGGTCGGTCGTGATCAGCGCCGGAGCGCAGCACCCGTGGTGATCACCGTCGGATGGGAGTGATCTTGGTCGAGGACGGCTACAGCCGGATCTGGACGACGTCCAGGTCGTCCTCACCCAGCACCAGTCCGGTGTGGTCCACCTCGGCCCGCCAGCAGGAGGCGCGGTACGGCAGCAGCAGCGGCTCCGGGGGCCGGGCGATGGAGTCGTACAGCGCGGCGACCTCGTCCAGCAGAGCCTGGCGGCTGGTCGGGTCCAGCCTGGTCATGCTCGGTCGGCGCTCCACCATGGAGACCAGGCCCTTGCGAGTGATCGGCACCCAGTTGCGGAAGTCCCGGCGCACCAGCTCGCCGAAGTACGGGCTCTCGGTGACGTCGTCGACCGACTCGATGCCGTAGTCGCCGCGCATGGCCTGCGGGTCGTTCTGCTGCAGCAGGGCGGTCAGCCGGCGCACCCAGGGCACCGTGTCGTCCCGGGTGTTGTACGCCACCGCGAGGTGACCTCCGGGCCGCAGCACCCGGGCGATCTCCGACAGCGCCAGCCCGGGGGCGAACTTGTGCAGGTTCTGGGAGGACGTGACCACGTCGAAGTGGCACGACAGGTAGGGCAGCGACTCCACCTGGCCGACCACGTGCAGGCGGGTGCCCAGGCGTTCGGTGGTCGCCACGACGCCGTCGAGGTCACGGTCGATGCAGAACACCTCGTGGCCCTCGTCGACCAGGGTCTGGGCGAAGGCGCCCGCCCCCGAGCCGAGATCGAGGATGCGGCGCCGCGGGCCGCCCACCATCCACGCGGGCGCGGCCGCCGGATAGAGGGTTCTGCGTGCCGAATTCATGGTGCAGACTCTAGGCCATGCCTGACGAGCCCCGGCCGGCTGCGCGACGCCCCGAACACACCTGGCTTCGTTGTCGTCGGCGCTCGGAGGACACCACTCCGATCCCCTCCTCCGCCTCCCCAGCTGCGCCCTGGACGTCGCTCGCTGACGACCGGAGCGCGTCAGACATGGCCCCGTGCCCGACCCGCTGACCGATCTGGCGCGGCTGGAGGGCGTGCCGTCGGGGCTCGCGGCGGCCCGCGCAGCCGTCGACCTGGTGCTGACCGACCGGGGCCTGCGAGCGATGACCGGGGACCAGGTGGCCTCCGCCCTGCTCGCCGGGGCGCAGGCGAGCGCCCGGTTGACCGAGGACCCGACCCGCTGGGCCGCCGGTGCCGTCCGGCTCTCCACCGAGCTCCCGACCCTGGCCGGCGTGCTCCGCGTCGCCCCGGGTCAGGCGCTGGCCCGGGCGCACACCCTGGCCGCGTACGGGGAGGTGGACGAGGACCGGTTGGGTCGCCCGCGGGAGTCCACCGAGGTGACCGCCCGGATGACCGGACTGGCCGAGCTGCTCACCGCCCGGATCGAGAGCCCCGCCCTGGTGCTGGCCGCCATCGCCCATGCCGAGATCGCCACCGTGGCCCCGTTCGGCTCCGCCGACGGCCTGGTGGCCCGGGCGGTGGAGCGGATGGTGCTGATCTCGTCGGGGTTCGACCCGCGGGGGGTGATCGTCACCGAGCTCGGTCACCTGCGCCGAGGGGCCGACTACCCGACGCTGTTGACCGGGTACGCCGCCGGGACGGTGAGTGGGGTCCGGGACTGGATCCTGCACGTGGCCCAGAGCGCTGTCGACGGGGCCGAGGGCTCGCCCGTGGCGGGTCCGGTCGCGACCTGAGCCTCGGTCCCCGGGAGGCGCGGCTTGGGGCGGACGCGCGGCCTACGTGGCCGAAGCCGGCGACGGTCGCGGATCGACTGACCCCGGACGTGACACGACGCCCGCAGGGCGGGCGTCGTGTCGGACACGCCAGCTGAGTGACCATGCGTGCATCGGTGAAGTGTTGGCCCAGGCAAGCCTGGATCTCAACTGCCCAGTTCGGATGGGTGATCGCCGCGTGGGTGCTCAGGTGCCGTGCGGAACCGTGGCTCGGACATCGACGACTACGGAGTGGTCCGTCCACTCGTCTCGCACTCAACGTTGCCGAGGGCTGGTTCGTGTGTCCCTTTCTACTCCTGCCACGACCGCTTGGAAAGGGTTCTAGATAAGAAGATCCTCAGGTCCGGCGGTTCGTCCGTCCCTCGGCGGTGGGATCGGTTCCATGATCAACTTCTGCCGACGGCACCGCCGGGTGCGGTCCAGTTGTCCACAGGTCGGTAGCCGCCTCGAGCGTCATCCACAGATCTGCCGGAGGGCCGACCGATTCCGGCCGACGTCTCCAGAGTGGTGACGTGGATGCGAACGCGTACGCGGCGGTGCTGACCGCCGACGACGAGCTGTTGGACCGGCTGCTGGCCACGCTGGCGGCGGTGGGCATGGAGCCGCGGGTGGTCAGCGACCCCGGCGCCCTGCGGACGGTGTGGCGGGAGGCGACCGCCGTCGTCGTGGGCGGGGACCGTGCCGAGCAGCTGACGGCGCTCGGTCTGCCGCGCCGCTCGGACGTGTTCGTGGTCGGCGCCGACCCCGACACCGACGACCGGGGTCGCTGGTCGGTGCGGGGGGGGGCGGCCGGGGCGCCGCCGCCCGCCGCGGCCGCCGGGGGCGCCCCCGCGCGC
>JBMDXL010000258.1:0-2659 GCA_048594465.1 Microlunatus sp.
GAACCGCCCGAGGGGCGGCCGGGTGCAACCGCGAGGACGTTCCGGTCAGAACCACCAGGCGTATACGTTGTAAGCAGCGCGGTTCAGACGGAAGCCGCTCCCGGAGCGACCCCGAGGAGCCATCCATGTCCGAGAACGTCCGCACCGCCCCCCGACCGCCCAGCCCGCTGAGCGCTCGCCCCGCGCCCTTCCCCTCTCTCCCGACGTCCACGCTCGACCGGGGATCGCGACCGGAACCGGCCTCGCTCCCGGATCGGGCGTCGTCCCCGGAACCGGCGACGTCACCGGATCAGGAGTCCAGGGTCGCGGCCGGACCCGGATCGTCGGCGACCACGTACGACGCGCCGGTGCGTCTGCCCCGTCCCCGCGGTCGGGTCTCGGCCGCCCTGATCGAGGTCCTCGCCGGTGACCCCCGGGGCGGTGTCGACCTCCGCTCACTGCGGTGGGAGGGCGAGACCGCCGCAGCCGTGACCGACGACGACCTGCAGCTGGCGCTGTGGCTCAGCTACGAGCAGCACTACCGCGGACTGGCCGGTGTGGACGACGCGTGGGAGTGGCATCCCGAGCTGGTCTGGGCCCGCCGGGAGTGGGAGGCCCGCCTCGTCGACGGTCTTCGCCACCACCTGTCCGAGCGTCCCCTCCCGGACCAGGAGCCCGCGCCGGAGCGGGAGACCGTCCAAGGGGCGCTCAATCAGCTAGCCGGCGCCGACGGCGGACCGTCGCTGTCGAAGTTCCTGATGCGCGAGGCGACGGCGGACCAGTTCCGCGAGTTCCTGGTCCACCGCTCGCTCTACCACCTCAAGGAGGCCGACCCGCACAGCTGGGGCATCCCGCGGCTGAGCGGGACCGTCAAGGCCGCGATGATCACCATCCAGGCCGACGAGTACGGCGGCGGGGTGCTACCCGCGATGCACGCCCAGCTGTTCCGCGCGCTGCTCGCGGACTGGCACCTGGACGCGACGTACGGTCGGCATCTCGACCGCGTGCCCGGCGTGACGTTGATGATGACCAACCTGATCTCGCTGTTCGGTCTGCACCGCCGGTGGCGGGGGGCGTTGGTCGGACACCTGGCCATGTTCGAGATGACCTCGTCGGTGCCCAACGGGCGCTACGCCCGCGGTCACCGCCGGCTCGGCGGTGGCGAGACGGCGGCCCGCTTCTTCGACGAGCACGTCGTCGCCGACTCGGTCCACGACCAGATCGCCCTGCACGACCTGGCCGGCGGTCTCGTGCAGCAGGAGCCGCGGCTGGTCGACGACGTCGTCTTCGGGGCCCGTTGCGCGGCGTACGCCGACGAGGTCTTCGCCGCCCACCTGTTCGCGTGCTGGGCCGCCGAGGGTTCCAGTCTGCTGCCGGACGGCCGGACCGGGGCGGCGCTGTGACCGCCACCGCCGGCCGGGCCGACACCGATCAGGGGACTGCGGTGACCGGACCCGCCCCGGCGGTGAGAGCAGTGGCCGAGCCCGGGTCCGGCGTCACCATCACGGTCTGCCCCGACGGACCACTGCTGGTCCGGGGTCCGGCCACCCTGCTCAGCGCCGCCGGGGAGGCCGTGGAGCACGAGCGGCGGGTGATCGCCTTGTGCCGGTGCGGTCGGTCGCGGCTCAAGCCCCTGTGCGACGGGTCCCATCGGCTGAACCGCTTCCGCGACCCCGCGAGCGCGGACCAGCTCGATCGCGCCCTCAACCACGCCAGCCCCGCGGTGCCGGAGTCCACCGGTGCGTGAGGGGAGGCACGTGCGACGTCCCGGGGACGGGGCACCCGCCGGAGCGGGCGGGACGACACGCCGACAAGCCGACACCAACCCCGGCCGACCCCACGACCGCGGTGACCGTGACCGTTAGCATCGGAGCGGATCAGGCAGCCGGTCCCTCAGCCGCCGCGCGCCGACGCGGCTCCACACCAGGGCAGACCTCCCACCACCGTGGGGGAACCGCTCAGCCAGGGGGTCCGAGATGAGCAGTCAGTCCTTCGTCGTCGACGGTCTCGGGGCGGGGTGGGAGTGCGGCCTGTCGGGTGAGGTCATCGACGGACTGACCGACGGCGTGACCTCGCGCACCGACGCGGTGGCCCGGGCCGAGGTGGTGGCGGAGATCGTGCTGGAGATCGTCGAGGCGGTGCGGTGGCGCTGCGCCGACCAGGCCGGGGCCGAGGAGATCGCCGGGCTGCTGCGGCTGCACGCCGCGGCCGAGGCCCACCGCGACCGGATGCGCGCTCTCATCGTCCCGCCGTCCGCCCACCCGACGGTGGCGAGCACACTGGACGGATGACCGTGGCGGAGAAGATCTGCGCCTCCTGTGGCCGGCGCATCGAGTGGCGCGCGAAGTGGGAGCGGGACTGGGAGCAGGTGCGCTTCTGCTCCGCAGCCTGCCGGCGGCGGGGGGTCACGGCCGAGGACCGGCAGCTGGAGGAGGTCACCTTGTCGCTGCTGGCCGGGCGGGCCGGATCGAGCACCTTCTGCCCGTCCGTGGTGGCGCGGACGGTGGGAACCGAGGAGTCCTGGCGCGCGCTGTTGGAGCCGGCCCGCCGGGCCGCACGCCGCCTGGTCGCCGCGGGCCAGGTCGAGATCACCCAGCACGGGCGGGTGGTCGACCCGTCCACCGCGAAGGGCCCCATCCGGATCCGTCGGGCCCGGACGTCGGGTCGCGGGTGAGCACCA
>JBMDXL010000259.1:0-11871 GCA_048594465.1 Microlunatus sp.
CGCGAGCCAGCCGCGGAAGGCGTACTCCTCGGCGGCGGCCTGCCACGGCGTGAACAGCAGACCGATGACCAGCAGCACCGCCCAGGCCGCCGGGCGGGGTGACTGCGGCGGATCGGTGACCGTGGAGATCGCCAGGTAGACGACCCACAGCGGGGCCAGCACGACGACGCACCGGAGCAACCAGCGCCAGCGCAGACCACCCGCCACCGAGGACAGGAAGCGCGGTCGGATCCGGTGCACCGCCCAGATCGACAGCATCGCCGCCGGGATCAGGATGATCAGACTCAGGTTGAGGTAGAGATAGCCCACCGGATCGGTCACCGGACCCTCGACCAGCTGATCCAGCCAGAGATCGACGTCGGGCACGCCCGTGATCGCGGCGTACACCTCGGCGATCACGAAGGGGGCCAGCGACAAGACGACGACCAGCACCAGGAAGAGCAGCAGGGTGACGATCGGTCGCCACCGGGCCCGGGTCGGGCCCCGGAGCAGCTGGGGGTACTCGACCGGCCCCGTGGGCATCCGGGCGAGCGCCTGCGTGACAGGCAGCGGGGCGACGGGCGGCGGACCACCCGACCACCGGCCGCCGAGGCCCGACCCACCCGGCGTCGTCGACCCCAGCGGGACCAGGCCCTGGTCGGCGCCCCAGAGCACCGCATGGTCCGGGTCGGAGTCGTCGGTCGGCCGGAACGGGGGAATCGGGTCCCAGTGCGCGGGCGACCCGGCCACCGGGCCCGGTTCCGAGCGGCGCGGCCGAGGAGTCGGGGTGCCGGTCGGCGGCGGACCGCCGATCGGCAGCTCGGGACCGAACCGGAACCACCCGCCCTCCGAGGGAGGGCGGGTGGTCGAGGGGTCAGAGCCCCGGGTGCTCACGGGTGGGAGCAGTCAGCGGTACGTGATCAGCCGCGGGGTTCGCGCGTGGTCACGTGCTCGCCCTGACCCTGCTGCTGGTCCTGGACCTGGTGCCCGTCCGGCGCCGCGGCGACGGCCGGGCCGGAGCCGGTGCCACCGTTCTCGTCGGCGATCCCGACGACGCGCTTGGTGCTGATGACCACCGCCACCACGATGACGGCCAGCGAGGCCAGCGCGATGGCGTACCGGGCGGCGCTCGGCACGGCGCTCAGCGGCGACATGGCCACGACGGCCGGGGCGATCAGCACGGCGACCAGGTTCATCACCTTGATCAGCGGGTTGATGGCCGGCCCGGCGGTGTCCTTGAACGGGTCGCCGACGGTGTCGCCGATGATCGTCGCCTCGTGGGCCGCGGAGCCCTTGCCACCGTGGTGGCCGTCCTCGACCAGCTTCTTGGCGTTGTCCCACGAACCACCGGAGTTGGCCAGGAACACCGCCATCAGCGTGCCGCAGGCGATCGCGCCCGCCAGGTAGCCGGCCAGAGCCGGGGCGCCGAGACCGAAGCCGACCGCCACCGGCGCGAAGATCGCCAGCAGACCGGGCGTCGCCAGCTCCCGCAGGGAGTCCTTGGTGACGATGTCGACGACCTTGCCGTACTCGGGCTTGGTGGTGCCCTCCATGATCCCGGGGATCTCGCGGAACTGGCGGCGCACCTCGTAGACGACGGCACCGGCCGCGCGGCTGACCGCGTTGATGGCCAGACCGGAGAAGAGGAACACCACGGCCGCACCGAGGATCAGCCCGACCAGGGTCGGCGGGGCGAACACCACGGCCTGGATCTCGAAGGCGTTGTAGCGCTCGGCCAGCACCCCGCGGATGGCGTCGGTGTAGGAGCCGAACAGCGCGGTCGCGGCCAGCACGGCGGTGGCGATCGCGATGCCCTTGGTGATCGCCTTGGTGGTGTTGCCCACCGCGTCGAGCTCCGTCAGGATCTGCGCGCCGTCGCCGTCGACGTCACCGGACATCTCCGCGATGCCCTGCGCGTTGTCGGAGACCGGACCGAAGGTGTCCATGGCCACGATCACACCGACAGTGGTCAGCAGACCGCAGCCGGCCAGGGCGATCGCGAACAGCGACACGATCCCGATGCCACCCAGCAGGTAGGCGCCGTAGACCGCCGCCGCGATGACCACCGCGGTGTAGACCGCGGACTCCAGGCCGACCGAGATGCCGGACAGCACGACCGTGGCCGCACCGGTCAGCGAGGTCTTGGCCACGTCCTGCACCGGGCGGTGCTCGGTGCCGGTGTAGCGGCCGGTGAGCGACAAGATGACGACGGCCAGGATGATGCCGATGACCACGGAGCCGATGGCCACCACCCGCGGGTCGTCGATCGGGCCGGCGAACTGCAGCCCCTCGACCCCGAGCTCGGCGAAGCTGCCGGGCAGGTAGGCGAAGGCGGCGATCGCGCACAGCACCGCGGAGATCGCGGCGGAGATGTAGAACGCCCGGTTGATGGTGGTCAGACCACCCTCGTTCGGCCGCGGCTTGGTCAGGTAGATGCCGATGATGGCGGTGATCACGCCGATGGCCGGCACGATCAACGGGAAGACCAGACCGTACGCACCGAAGGCGGCCTTGCCGAGGATCAGCGAGGCGACCAGGGTCACCGCGTACGACTCGAACAGGTCGGCGGCCATGCCGGCGCAGTCACCCACGTTGTCGCCGACGTTGTCGGCGATGGTGGCGGCGTTGCGCGGGTCGTCCTCGGGGATGTTCTGCTCGACCTTGCCGACCAGGTCGGCACCGACGTCGGCGGCCTTGGTGAAGATGCCGCCACCGACGCGCATGAACATGGCCAGCATGGCGGCGCCGAAACCGAAGCCCTCCAGGATGGTCGGGGCGTCGGCCCGGAACACCAGCACGACGACGGCCGCCCCCAGCAGACCCATGCCGACAGTCATCATGCCGACGTGAGCACCGGTGCGGAAGGCGATCCGCATGGCCGGGTCGCGGCCCTCGCTGCGCGCGGCGGCGGCCACCCGGACGTTGGCCTTGACGGCCAGCGACATGCCCAGGTAGCCGATCAGACCGGAGAACACCGCACCGGCCAGGAAGGCGATCGAGCGGGCGATCTTCAACGTCCAGGTGCCGAACTCGCCCTCGTGCACCGGCAGCGCCAGGAGCAGCAGGAAGGCCAGGATCGCGAAGACCCCGAGGGTGCGGAACTGCCGGGCCAGGTAGGCGCTCGCGCCCTCCTGCACCGCCAGGGCGATGACCCGCATGTTCTCGGTGCCGTCGCCGGCGGCGATCACCTCACGACGGAACAACGCACCCATCACCAGAGCGATCAGCGCGATCACCCCGACGATGGCGACCAGGGTCAGGTTGGGTCCGGAGAGGACTACTTCGAGTGGGATGGTTTCCATCAGGACCGGAAGCCCGGACATGCAACGTCCTCCTGCAGACATCAGTGTCAACTACGCATCCATACGGGCGCGACCGGCAGAGTCTAGCCAGTGAGAGCACTGGTCTGCTGCCGAGACGCGAACAGTACGCGAGTTGTCCTTATTCGTCACAACTCGACGACATCTGCCGGCTGTCCCCGGTCCGTGCCAGGCTGAGTCGATGACCTCGGCGCGCCTGCGACACGACCGGCTGGAGATCCGGCACCGTCGCGAGCTGCCACCCCGGGCCGGGCGCCGCGCTCCGTGGCCCGACGGGCTCCGACCGGGCACCCCGGTCCGGACCGCGGTCGAGAACGCCGGCGTCACCGCGCTCTGGACCCACCAGGCCGAGGCCGCCGACGCTCTCGTCGCCCGCCGACACGTCGTGCTGACCACCGGGACCGCCTCGGGGAAGTCGCTGGCCTACCTGCTGCCCGCCGCGACGGCGGCGACCACCGCGCCGTCGGCCGACGACCCCGTACGGTGGCGCCGGCGGCCCGCGACCTCTCTCTACCTGGCCCCGACCAAGGCCCTGGCCCACGACCAGGCCCGGGTCTGCGCCGAGCTGGCCGTCCCCGGCTGGCGGGTGGCCACCGTCGACGGCGACACCGATCCGGCCGACCGGCAGTGGGCCCGTGACCACGCCCACCACCTGCTCACCAACCCCGATCTGCTGCACGCGTCGCTGCTGCCGGGGCACGCCCGCTGGGCCTCCTTCCTGCGCTCGCTGCGCTACGTGGTGGTGGACGAGTCGCACCGTTACCGGGGTGTCTTCGGCGCCCAGGTGTCCGCGGTGCTCCGCCGGCTGCGGCGGCTGGCCCACCACTACGGCGCCGACCCGACGTTCGCCCTGCTCAGCGCCACCACCACCGACCCGGTCGGGTCCGCGGCCGCGCTGACCGGCCTCCCCGCCGACGAGCTCTGCGGCGTGGACGACGACGGCTCCGCCCGGGGACGGATCCGGATCAGCCTGGCCGCCGCGGAGCAGGCACCGGAGGTGGCCGCCGCAGAGGTGATGGCCGAGCGGGTCCGGGACGGCGAGCAGGTCCTCACCTTCGTCCCGTCGCGCCGGTTGGCCGAGGAGGTGGCCACCTCGGCCGGCGTGGTCGCCTACCGGGGCGGCTACCTGGCCTCGGACCGCCGGCTGATCGAGCGGGGCCTGGCCGACGGGTCGATCCGGGGCGTGGCCGCCACCAACGCCCTCGAGCTGGGGGTCGACATCGCCGGGCTGGACACCGTGGTGCTGTGCGGCTACCCCGGCAGCCGGGCCGCGTTCTGGCAGCAGGCCGGCCGGGCCGGACGGCGGGCGTCCGACGCCGAGGTGCTGCTGATCGCCCGGCCCACCCCGCTGGACGCCTACCTGCTGGATCATCCGGCGGCACTCTTCGACCAGCCGGTGGAGGTCACCGTGCTCGACCCGACGAACCCGGCGGTGCTCGGGCCCCAGCTGGCCGCCGCCGCGCAGGAGCTCCCGCTGCGTCCCGGCGAAGAGCGCTGGTTCGGCGAAGGCACCTGGTCGCTGGTGCATCGGCTGACCCACGCCGGGCGGCTGCGCCGTCGCCCCGACGGATGGTTCTGGACCGCCGACCGGCGGGCCGTCGACCGGATCAGCCTGCGCAGCACCGACGCCCGCTCGGTCGACATCGTGGTCGAGGCCACCGGCCGGGTGCTCGGCACCGTCGGGCTGGACGCCGCCGACCTCGTGGTGCACCCCGGCGCGGTCTACCTGCACCAGGGCGAGACCTACCTGTGCGACGACGAGGACACCGCACCCGAGTCCGGTGAGGTCCTGGTCCGCGCGGCGCGGCCCGGCTACCTGACCCAGCCGCTGGTCGACGTCACCGTGGCCCCGGCGGTCCCCGAGGCGTCCCGCCCGCAGGGGCTGGGCCGGCTGGCGTACGGGCGCGCCCGCATCAGCAGCACGGTGACCGGCTACCTGCGCCGGGACGAGCTCACCGGCCGGGTCTGGGACTCGACCCCGCTCGACCGGCCGGAGCGGGTGCTGAGCACCTCGGCCACGGTGCTCACGCTGCCGGTGGCCGGCGTGGAGCTCTCCCGTCCCCGCCTCGACGCCGGCGGGCACGCGTTGGAGCACCTGGTCACCGGGCTGCTGCCCGCCCTCACCGCCAACGACCGCTACGACGTCGGCTCCCACTCCTGGCTCGGCGAGGACGGCGCCGCGACGATCGCCGTCTTCGACCGGCGGCCCGGCAGCGGTTTCGCGGCGTGCGCGTACGCCCGGGGCGACACCTGGCTGACCGCCGCGCGCGAGCGGCTGGAGCAGTGCGACTGCGCGACGGGCTGCCCCTCCTGCGTGCTCGCGGCCGGGTGCGGGTCGAGCCGACCCCTGGACAAGACCACCGCTCATCGGTTGCTGGTCTCCGCGGTCCCGGCGGCGTACGGCTGAGGGGCGGCGGCCCGAGGTCCGGAGGACCCGCCCCCGAGCCGGCAGGGTCCGGAGGACCCGCCCCCGAGCTGGCAAGGTCCGGAGGACCCACCTTCGGCTGACAGGACTTGGTGGACCCGGCCCCGCGCTGGGGCCGCCGGAGATACTGGGAAGCGATGAGCTTCATGGAGATCTTCCAGCCCGGGCTGAAGCACCTGCGCGAGGAGCAGTACCGGCAACAGATGGACATCGCTTACCCCACAAACGGGGGCAACCCGCCGATGGACATCGACCTCGACGCGGGCACCGCCACGATCGTGGTCCGGGTGCCCGCGCCCGATGCGGACGAGACCGCCACCTCCGAGTCGTAGGTCCGGCGGCCGCACTGGCGCGGAGTCACCGGTCCCGGACTTCCTCGGCCCCCGCGTACGCGGTCGCGCTGAGCCGACGCGGCAGACCCGGCACCCGAAGGTCGGTGGTCACCGTCGCGGTGACGGTCACCACGAAGTCGATCTGGTCGCCCACCCGCTCGCAGGTCGTGACCTGCGCCCCGTGGGCGCGGGCGTTGCGCCGGGCCGCCTCGCACGGGTCGCCGCCCTGCCTCGCCGAGGTGGCCCCGCTCAACGCGGCCAGGTCGGCAGCGGCCCGCACGCGGTGACCGGCGATCACGTAGCCGACGACGATCATCGCCGTGTAGCCCAGCATCATCACCACCACGCAGACCCCGATCATCAGCATCGACCCACCGCCGCGCTGATCGCGGTCCAGAGGCCGAGCTGGGTCGCCGGGGTCCGGGCGCCGATCGCGTCCGGAACCGACCGGGCGGGAACCGACCGGACCGGCATCGACCGCGGTCACCGCGGTCGCTCCGGTTCCGGCACGACCTCGGCCCGGGCCCTCAGCGGGACGCCGACCAACCGGCTCGTGAGTGGTCGGGCGACCACGCTGACCTGGACCCGGACCAGTCCCGGCCCCCGGGAGATCTGGACCCGGGCCCCGGTCGGCGCCTCCCGTCGGGCCCGGGCCACGGCCGCGTCGTCACCCCGCGCCGCCTGGCGGGCCACCTCGGCGGCGGTGTCGATGCAGCGCACCTGCACGACCATCAGGTAGATGCCCCAGCTGAGCAGCAGCAGGATGACCAGGGCCGCGAGGGTGGCGACGGCCAGCTCGGCCGTCACCATCCCCCGCTCCCCGGTCCGGCGGGCTCCGGACGACGTCGTCGACATGGCGCGGTCAGCGGCCGATCATCATGCCGCTGAAGGAGTTGATCAGCTTGAGGATGAACGCGAGCAACGCATCCTGCACCGCCCCGTTCGTGACCACCGCGATCAGCACCCCGGCGATGCCGATGGCGGCGATGATGCCCACCGCCCACTCCGCGCTGACCATGCCGCGCTGGTCCCGGGCGACGACCGCCTGCTCCGCGTCCCTGCACTCCACCCCGGCCACCGCGTCCCGCTCGTCCTGCGCGCCGTCGACCGTGCTGTCGACCACCGCGAGCTCCGTGTTTCCCATCTCGACCTCCTGACTTCCCCACCCCTCGGTGAGTCGCACCCGCCGTGGGTGCACCGAGAGTCTGTGGACGTCGGCCGATTTCGACCGGGGTCGTTCGCGATCTGTTGACAACGCTCCCGGACACCTGTTGGCCTGTGGACAACCTCGCCAGGGGCACCTCCGTGCCGTGGTAGAGCGTGTCGACGCCCCGGCCGATCGCGGCTCGACTCAGCCCGGCCCACGGGTCTGAGTCGACCGGGCCGGCACACGACGCCGGCGAAGGCGGGTTCGGCTCAGCCCGGTCGGACGGCGTGGAACAGCAGCCGGTGGCTGGTGACGGTGAAGACCCCGGTGGCACGGATCACCCGGTCGATCTCGGTCAGCTGCGACCGGTGCCGGTCGACGTCGAAGTCGGGGACCTGCCAGCTGACGGCCCGGAGCTGGAGCACCACGGCACCGACGTCGAGGTAGTGGGTCCGGGGCCGAGCCCGCTCCGCCCGCACCACCGCCAACCCGGCGTCCTGCAGCAGGGCGGTGCTGGCCGTCGGGGACTCGAGACCACCGAACGGGGCAGGTGCTCCGAGGGCGACGTTGAGCTCGGCGTCGTTGCCCGCGCCGACCTGCTGGGTCCACACCTCACCGCCGGGGCGCAGGACCCGGGCGATCTCGTCGGGGTCGAGGGCACCGTGGCGGTTGAGGACGAGATCGAACGCGGCGTCCTCGACCGGCAGCCGGTGGTCCGTCCGCGGGCGGACCTCGATCCCGTACGGGCTCAGGCGCGCGCGGGCGATCGGGACGTTCGGTGGGTACGGCTCGACGGCGACGCTCCCGGGCGGAGCGCCGAGGGTCGCGAGCACCTCACCGCCGCCGGTGTCGATGTCCAGCACCCGCTCGGCGCGACGCGCGGCGGCTCCGGCCAGCGCGACGTAGTCCCACGGCAGCGGGTCGCTCCGCACCCGCCCGTCCAGCCGGGAGAAGTCCCACCCGGACAACGGCACGGCAGCCGCCTCGGCCACCAGCCGATCGACCTCGGCCTGCGTGGAGGAGCTCATCGCGCCACCGTGCCACACCCGATCGACGCGGGACAGCGTCGCCCGTCCCGATCGCCACCGGCGTCCGCCGTCGCCGCCGCGGCGGGCCGGGCGGGTCAGAAGTGCAGGGCGTTGAGCACCGCCGAGGCCACCGTGGGGACGATGCCCAGCAGCAGGAACGCCGGGATGAAGCAGACCATCAGCGGCAGCACGCTCCGGACACCGACCCGGCGGGCGGCTTCCTCGACCTGACCGTGCCGCTCCTCGCGGGCGACCTCGGCGTGCACCAGCAGGCTCTCCACCAGCAGGGCACCGGTCTCCACCGAGCGGGCCAGGTCCAGGGCGGCGGGGCCGAGCTGCTCGTGCCGGGCCAGGGTCCGCCAGGCCGACACGTCGTCGCGACCGAGGTCGGTCAGCCGGAGCACCTGTCCGAGGTCGTCGGCCAGCGGACCGTCCATCACCTCCACCACCGCCCGCAGCGCCGACCGCACGGGCAGACCGGCCGCCAGACAGGAGGCCAGCAGGTCGAGGGCCTGCGGGGTGTCGGCCACGCGACGGTGCCGCGCGATCCGGGATGCGCTCGGCTCGAGCCAGCCGAGCACGACAGCTCCAACGACGTCGACCGTCACGCCGGCGGCCAGAGCCGGGAGGGGACCGGCCCGCCAGGCGATCGCGGTCACGGCCAGGCCGAGCATCCCGCCGCCCAGCAGCCGACGCGCGAACGGTGCCGCGTCGGCGCGACCACGGAGCCAGCCTGGCATCGGTCGACCGTCGGCGGTCAGGGCGTGGCGCCGTACCGACGACGGCCAGACCAGCAGCAGGGCCAGCCCCGCCAGTCCGGCCGCCAGCACCGCCCAGGGACTCAGCACGACCCCGTACGGGAGCCCGGCCCCGCCGAGCACCTCGAGCGGGTTCACGTCGGCCGCCCCACCTGGCGGGCCAGCCCTTCGATCCAGAGCACCCCGGCTGCGGCCAGCACGGCCCCACCGACCAGGCAGGCCCAACCGAGCGGTCCCGCGAGAAGGAAGCCGAGGGGGTCGCCGCCCAGCAGGTAGCCCAACCCGATGCCACACAGCGGCAGCACCGCCATCACCCGGCCGGTGGCCCGCGGACCGGCCAGCTCCGAGGCCACCGTGCGCTCCACCGACTGGTCCTGACGCAGAGCCGTCGCGACCTGATCCAGCAGATCGGCCATCGGCGCGCCGGTCCGGGTGCCGACCTGCCACGCCCGCGCCAGGTCCCGCAGCCCCTGACAGCCCGGCCGGTCCGCCTCGCCCAGCAGCGCCGCCACCACGTCCCCGCCGTTGCGCTGCACCCGCGCCGCCACCGCCAGCACCGGCGCGTCCTCCGCGGCCAGAGCCAGCGCCTCCGCCGGGATCCGACCGACCCGGACCTGGTTGGCGATCACCGCGCAGGACCCGGCGACCTCGGCCCGGGTCAGGTGCTCCGCGCGGGTCCGGCGACCCAGACCCATCAGGCGCAGCGCGGCCGCGGCCGCGATCAGCCCGGCCAGCCCGGCCGCGGCCGCCGGCGGTCCCAGGGTCAGCCCGAGAGCGGCGACCACCCCTGCGGCCAGCACGGTCAGCGCCACCCGGCGGAACCAGGGCCGCGCGTACCAGGGCGGCCCCTCCCGGACCGGGTCCAGCCGACCGCGTACGGGATCGGGCGGGCTCACCCACCACCAGACGGCCAACCCGGCGCAGACCAGCGTCACCGCGGTCACCGGTCGAGGATCCTCTCCAGTCGCCCCGCCCCGGGACCGAGCCGGGTCCGCGACCCCGAGCAGTCCAGCGCCGGCACCGTGGTCACCCACCCGGTCACCGCATCCCGCTCCAGCACGTGCAGCTCGCTCACCCGCCGCCGGCCGTCGCGGTCGCGGCGGATGTGCACCACGACGTCGAGGGCCGACGCCAGCTGGGCGTGCAGGGCCGGCCGGTCCAGGTGGCCGAGGGCGCCGAGCGCCTCGAGCCGGACGGGCACGTCCTCGGCGGAGTTGGCGTGCACCGTGCCGCACCCGCCCTCGTGCCCGGTGTTCATCGCCGCCAGCAGGTCGCAGATCTCGGCCCCCCGCACCTCGCCCACCACCAGCCGGTCGGGCCGCATCCGCAGCGACTGCCGGACCAGGTCGGTGAGGGCGATGGCGCCACGTCCCTCCGCGTTGGCGGGCCGGCCCTCCAGACTCACCACGTGCGGGTGGTCCGGCCGGAGCTCGCGCGAGTCCTCGACCAGCACGAGCCGCTCCCCCGGTGGCACCAGAGCGAGCAGCGCGGCCAGCAGCGTCGTCTTGCCGGACCCGGTGCCCCCGGACACCAGGAAGGCGGCCCGGCTCTCCACCAGCCGGGTCAGCACCGCCGCCAGACTCGGGCTGACCGCCCCGGTGGCGACGCAGTCGGCCAGGGAGAACGCCCGCCGGGCCGGCACCCGGAAGGACAGGCAGGTGCCGGGCACGGCCTGGGTGGCCAGGGCGGCGTGCACGCGGGTGCCGTCCGGCAGCCGGGTGTCCACGAACGGCGACGAGTCGTCCAGCCGCCTCCCCGTGGCGGCGGCCAGGCGCTGGGCCAGCCGACGGACCTCCCCGTCGTCGGCGAACCGCACGTCGGCGAGCTCCAGCCCGCCGCCGCGGTCCACCCAGACCTGCGCCGGTCCGTTCACCAGCACGTCGGTGACCCCCGGCTCGCGCAGCAGGCGGGTCAGCGGCCCGGCCCCGACCATCTCCCGGCGCAGCGCCTCGACGACGTCGAGGAGCGACTCGTCGGTGACCAGCCGGCCCTCGGCCCGCATGGCGTCGGCCACGTCCGCGGGTGTGTGCAGGCGGGGCAGATCGGCCAGTCGGCGCCGGATCGGCTCGAGGTCGGCCGGCCAGGTCGGCGCGGTCACGCTCACGCTGCCCCCACCCGCTGGGGCAGCTGCGCCAGGATCTGGCGGCAGGCCCGGGTCAGCGCCGAGCGGGCCGAGCGGCCGGGCGGCTCGCCTCGCTCCGCGCCCAGACGGACGGTCTTCTCGTCGGGCACGGTGGCCAGCACCGGCAGCCCGAGACTCTCCTCCACCAGCTCCGGGCCGACAGCGGCGGAGCGACGACCACGGAGCAGCACCTGCGCCGACGACTCCGGCAGCCACGCCGCCAGCTCGCGCGCCGCGGCCAGACCACGGAGATCGGCGCGGACGACGAGCACGGTCAGATCCGCCCGCCGGGTGGTCTCCAGCCCGACGGCGCTGAGCCACCGGGGCACGTCGACCACGGTCAGGTCGTGGCTGCGGGTGGTCGAGCGCAGCACCGCGGCCATCTGCTCCGGCGCGATGTCGTCGGCCCCGCCTCGCCCACCACGTCGGCTGCCCCCGCGGGCGGCCGCCAGCAGGTCCACCCCGTCCACGTACGGCAGCTGCCCGGTCAGGTCGCCGAGGTGCCCCCGGGCGCCGACCAGATGCGGCCACCGCCACCCGTCGACGTGCTCGGCACCGACCAGCAGGTCCAGGCCGCCGCCCAGGGCGTCCCCGTCCACCAGCACCGTCCGCTGCCCGTCGGCGGCCGCGGCGACGGCCACCGCCGCCGCGCAGGTCGAGCTGCCCACCCCGCCGGTCGAACCGACCACGGCGAGCAGCCGACCGGCGCCGGTGCGCAACCCGGCCACGTCGGCGAGCGCCGTGGCGAACCAGGCGTCCG
>JBMDXL010000026.1:0-2365 GCA_048594465.1 Microlunatus sp.
GATCACGCTGGTGCACAAGCACAACGTGCTGGTGCACGCCGGCGGCCTGTGGAACCGGCTGTTCACCGAGGTCGCTCGTGAGTACCCGCAGGTCACCACCGACTACTTGCACGTCGACGCCGCCACCATCTTCCTGGTGCAGGACCCGGCCCGGTTCGACGTGATCGTGACCGACAACCTGTTCGGCGACATCCTCACCGACCTGGCGGCGGCCGTGACCGGCGGCATCGGGCTGGCCGCCAGCGGCAACATCAACCCGACCGGCGCCTTCCCCTCGATGTTCGAGCCCGTGCACGGTTCCGCCCCCGACATCGCCGGTCAGCAGATCGCCGACCCGACCGCCACGATCCTGTCGGTGGCCCTGCTGCTGGACCACCTCGGTCTGACCGACGAGGCGGCCCGGGTGGAGAAGGCTGTGCTGGCCGATCTGGCGTCGCGGACCGGTCAGCGCCGGACCGGTGAGGTCGGCGACGCCATCGCGGCGCTCGTCTGACTCGCGGTTCGGTGCGCGCCTGTCGCCGGGTGCGGCGTCAGGTGCGCCCGCAGCGTCAGGCCTGCTCGGGCTGAGGCTCGTCGGCCTCGGTCGCTCCCTGAACTACCTGCTCCTGCACGAGAATCGACGGCGTGACCGAGTGGGCGCGGCGGGCTCGGCGACGCGGCTGGTCGCCGTTCGTCGTGGGCTGCGTGGTCGCTGCCCAGTCGTCGGGGTACATCTCGTACATGGTCGTTCCCTGTGCTGGTCGGAGTGGGTGGACTCGGAAATAGTAGGACGTCCGACTATCGGGCTACCGACATTCGGACGATCCTTCCCACATGCTGGACCGCTCCCAGCCGTACCGACCGGTCGTCGCGCACACTGACCGGGTGAGTGCCCCGCCCGAGCTGCCCGCGCTGGTCGTCCGCGCCCTGCGGATGTCGCTGCACCGCGGCTACGTCCAGGCGTCGCGCACCGAGACCGGACGGCTGCTGGCCACCCTGGCGGCGACCCGCACCGGCACCATCGCCGAGTGCGGCACCGGCTGCGGGGTCGGCGCCGCCTGGCTGCGCAGCGGAGCGCCCAAGAGCACCCGGGTGATCACCGCCGAGCTGGATCCCGAGCTCGCTCACGGGGTGATGGACATGTTCGCCGACGACGACATCGACGTGATCCACGCCGACTGGTCCGATCTGGCCGAGCACGGACCGTTCTCCCTGGTCTTCCTGGACGCCGGCAGCGCCAGCGACTTCCCGCGCGAGCAGATCGTCGACCTGGTGGCCGAGGGCGGCATGATCGTGCTCGACGACTTCGTGCCCTGCCCGAGCGGGCCGCCGCTGGCCGGTGGCCGGGTGGACGTGCTGCGCCAGGACTGGCTGTCCGACGAGCGGTTCACCAGCGTGGACGTGATGGTCGCCGAGGACACCTCGGTGATCATCGCCGTCAAGCGCTGATCCCTGCCGCCCCTCTCCCGGGTCGCGACCGGGACCGCGGGCCCGGCGCGGCAGCGACCGCGGACCCGGGGTGGTTCACGTACGCTGACCCGATGGCTCAGGGGCAGAACAAGGCGATGCGGGTGAGCATCGGCATCCTGCTGATGACCGCCTTCGTGCTGATCCTGTTCGGGCTGATCACCCGGTACGCCGGGGGGTGGGGCGTGCCGTACTTCACCTTCACCTCCGACCGCGGCTCGCCGTGCACCAACAAGCTCACCGGGTACGTCTGCGACCCGATCACCCTGGCCGACGTGCAGTTCTACAGCGACGCCGAGCTGCCCGCCGACACGAAGGTGATCAGCGGCTCCTACGTGGCCACCCACGACTACGTCCTCAAGGCCCGGCTCGAGGTCCCGAGAGCCTCGGCCCCGGCCGCGATGGCCGCACTGGCCGACGAGTTCGGCCCGTGCGTGGCCGGCCACCCGGTGCCGATGGAGACCACCCAGCTGACCGCGGTCTGCGTGCTGGCCAACGACGACGCCGTGGTCCGCGAGGGCGAACCCCCCAGCCGGCTGTACGTGATCGGCACCGGACTGCGCACCGACGACGGCACCCGGGTCATCGACCTCACCGTCCGCTCCCGCTGAGAGTCGTCACTCGCTGTTCGCGAGCGCCCGTGTCTTTGTCTTCCCTCCTCCCTCACGCGCAGACGAAGAGCGTGTCTGCTCGTTCGGTCAGTCCAGACAAAGCCGCGCTCGGCTCTCGGCAGCTCGCGACGGGCTCGCTCGGCTGGCGCCTCGCTCGTCGGTGACACCACCGCCGGACGTGACGTCCCGGCGACATACGGTCCACCCGCACGCCCACCCACCCACCGGACGTGACGTCCCGGCGACATACGGTCCACCCGCACGCCCACCCACCGGACGTGACGTCCCGGCGACATCCGGTCCACCCT
>JBMDXL010000260.1:0-9185 GCA_048594465.1 Microlunatus sp.
ATCGCGCTCACGGTGCCGCTCGAGGACGCCGTCCAGCTGCTGATCGCCACCCACAACCATCTGCAGACCCTGGGTCTGTTCGACGACGCCCGGGCCGACCCGTCCCTGATCGGTGCCCTGCTGACGGCGATCAGCCGGCCAGTCGAAGAGGCTGACTCTCAGCCCGCCCGACTACGCTGAGGCCCATGCAGATCCTGGTCGTCGACGATGATCAAGCCGTACGCGACTCGTTGCAGCGCTCCCTGCAGTACAACGGGTACGAGGTCAGCACGGCCGAGGACGGGCTGCAGGCCCTCGCCCGACTGGCAGCCAACCGGCCCGACGCGGTGATCATGGACGTGATGATGCCGCGGCTCGACGGGCTGGAGGCGACCCGGATGCTGCGGGCCGCCGGCAACGACGTGCCGATCCTGGTGCTCACCGCCCGCGACGCGGTCAACGACCGGGTGGACGGGCTCGACGCCGGCGGCGACGACTACATGGCCAAGCCGTTCGCGCTGGACGAGCTGCTGGCCCGGCTCCGCGCCCTGGTCCGGCGCGCCGGCACCACGGCGGACTCCAACGACCCCTCGACCCAGGCCCTCACCTTCTCCGACCTGGTCCTCAACACCCAGACCCGCGAGGTGCTGCGCGGCACCCGGGCCATCAACCTGACCCGGACCGAGTTCGCCCTGCTCGAGGCGTTCATGCACCACCCCCGACGGGTGCTCGAGCGGTCGTGGCTGCTGAACGAGGTGTGGGGGTTCGACTTCCCCACCACGGCCAACTCGCTCGAGGTCTACATCGGCTACCTCCGCCGCAAGACCGAGGCCGACGGCGAACCGCGCCTGCTGCACACCGTCCGCGGAGTCGGGTACGTGCTCCGCGAGACGCCCCCGTGATCTGCGCCGGCGCCGCCGGGGCCGGCGGGTGATCTCGCCGGCGACCCTGGTGCGGGCCTGGCGGATCCGGCTGCGGGAGAAGCTGCGCAGCTTCCCGCTGCAGCGACGGGTGGCCCTGCTGACCAGCTTCGCCGTCGCCATCGCGGTGGCCGTGACCGGCATGGCCGGCTACTTCACCCTGCGGCTCGCCCTCTACCGCAGCCTGGACAGCGAGCTGACCGAGGTCGCCGAGGCCCTGGCCAGTCCGGTGGCCCGCAACATCCGCAACATCGGCGGGCTGACCGAGTTCACCCTCGAGGCGGGCAACTTCAGCGTCGCCGTGGTGCGGGCCGACGGTCAGGTGTTCTTCGTCCAGGGCGAGCAGGTGCACCTGGAGGTCGGCGACGAGGAGCTCGCCGTGGCCCGCCTGCACAACGGCGTCTCGGCCCGGTCGGGGTTCGCCACCGACGGCCGCCCCTACCGGATGGTGGCCGTGCCGCGGGAGGGCCTCGACAACTACGCCCTGGTGCTGGGCCGGCCGCTCAACGTCACCAACGACACCCTCAGCTCGCTGTGGATCGTGCTGCTGCTGTTCGGGGCGACGAGCGTGATCCTGGCGGGGGCGGCCGGCACCGCCGTGGCCCGCTCCGGTCTGCGTCCCGTACGCCAGCTGACCGCCGCCGTCGAGTACGTGGCCCAGACCGACGACCTGACCCCCATCTCGGTCACCGGCAGCGGCGACGTGGCGCGTCTGGCCGACTCGTTCAACCGGATGCTGTCCTCGCTCGGCTCCTCCCGGGAGCGGCAGCAGCGGCTGATCGCCGACGCCGGTCACGAGCTGCGGACACCGCTCACCAGCCTGCGCACCAACATCGAGCTGCTGTCGCTGGACGCCACCTCGCAGATGCTGTCCGAGACCGACCGGCGGGAGATCTTCGGCGACGTCAACGCCCAGCTGGCCGAGTTCACCGCCTTGATCAAGGACCTGGTGTCGCTGGCCCGCGACGACCAGGTGGCCGCCGCCCCGGAGCCGATCGACCTGCGCGACGTGATCAGCGCCGCCCTGGAGCGGGCGCGGCGTCGGGCTCCGAAGGGGGTCGAGTTCGACGTGGAGCTCAGCCCGCTGTACGTGATGGGCGAGTCCGACGACCTGGAACGGGCCATCACCAACCTGCTGGACAACGCCGTGAAGTGGAGCCCGCCCGACGGGACGGTGCGGATCTACCTGGAGGGTGACCGGCTCCGGGTGGCCGACCAGGGACCGGGCATCGCCGATGCCGACCTGCCCCACATCTTCGACCGCTTCTACCGCGCCGACACCGCGCGGAACACCCCCGGCACCGGGCTGGGACTCTCCATCGTGGCTCAGACGGTGCACCGGCACGGCGGCTGGATCACGGCCGGTCGCTCGGCCCAGGGCGGGGCCGAGTTCACCGTCCAGCTGCCGGGGGCCACCACCCGCGAGGACCTGGACGAGCTGACTCAGCCGATCTTCTGACGGGCCCTCCCCTGCTGACCTACGCAGTGAGCGGGTCGGCCGCAACAGGTCGAGAAGGAGCCGACGCGCCTCGAGGAGGGCGCCAAGGGTGCGTCTGCTCCTTCTGGGCAGCGCCGGTGCCGCCGGGCGCTCGTACGGAGGCGGTTTCCTAGGGTGGTCGGATGACGGTGCAGGTGCCCAGTGGTCTGGCCGAGGCGACGACCCTGCGGGAGGGCGAGGACGGACGACGGTGGTTGGCCGCTCTGCCGGGACTGGTGGACGACGCCTGTCGGCGCTGGGGGCTGGTGGTCGACGGTGCCCCGACGCACGGCCAGGTCGCCCTCGTGGTGCCGGTGCAGCATCCCACCGGGCCGGCCGTGCTGAAGGTGTCGTTCCCCCATCCCGGCAACCTCGGCGAGGCGGGGGCTCAGCGCACGTTCGCCGGCCGCGGAGCGGTGCGGCTGCTGGAGGCGGACCCCAGCGGTCTGGTCCTGGTGCTGGAGCGCGCCGGCGCGGAGACCCTGGCCGACCACGTGGCCCGGGCGGGCTGCTCCGTGGAGGAGGCCATCGAGATCGCGGGTGATCTGGCCCGCCGCCTCGCCGTGCCCCCGTCCCCGGAGACCGCGCCGCTGGCCGGGACCCTGGCGGGGTGGCGGAACGAGCTGGAGGACCAGATGCGGGCGCACCCGGACGCGTTGCCCGGTCGGGACCTCGATCGCGCGCGGGAGACGATCGCGCACCTGGCCACCGAGCCGACGTCGACGATGCTGCACGGCGACCTGCACTTCGGCAACGTCCTGGCCGGAGGTCGTGAACCGTGGCTGACCATCGACCCGAAGGGCTGGTTCGGCAGCGCCGCCTTCGACGCCTTCACCGTGGTCGCCGGCGGGCGCGAGCAGCTCAGCCTGGACGACGGTCTGCCGGTCGCGATCCGGCGTCGCGTCAGCCGCTTCGCGACCGCCGCCCGGGTCGACGACGCGCTGGCCCTGGCCTGCTGCCAGGCACGGGCTGTGAGCTCGTACCTCTACCAGCTGGACCTGCCGCGGGACTGGTTCGACGCCGAGTTCCTGAGGATCCTGGCGGGCGCCGACGAGCCGGCGGGGAGTCTGGCGACAGGGTGATCGGCTGCGCCAGGGTGGTGAGGACAGCGGGACGCCTCCGCCGCACTCCGCCGTCGCGCTGCCCCGCGACCGCCGGCAGAAGTACCTCGCCCTCCGCTGGTGACCGGGGACCTCAGGCGGGGGCGCGCACGATCGCGCTCAGCTCGGCCAGGGTCTGGATCCGGTGACGCGCCCGGGAGAAGTCCTGCGCCGCGGTGAAGTCGTTGTGCACCACCGCACAGTCGATCCCGGCCGCGACCGCCGAGGCGAGTCCGCGGGCCGAGTCCTCGACCACCAGGGCCGCGGCCGCGGCGACACCGAACCGACGCAGACCGAGCAGGTACGGCTCCGGGTCCGGCTTGGCCCGCACGTAGTCCTCCCGCACCAGGACGAAGTCCATGAACGACGTGATCGACCGGTCGCGGTGGATCAGGGCGAAGTCGGCCCGCCGGGCCGTGGTCACGATGGCCAGACGGACGTGCCGCGACAGATCCGCGAGAGCCTCGACCACGCCGGGGATCTCGATCGGCTCGGTGCGCAGGAGCTCCTGGTAGCAGGCGTCCCGAACCTCGCGCAGGCGGTCGATCGTCCGCTCGTCCACCCCGGCCGCCACCGCCCCGGCCCAGGTCCCCAGACCTCGGCGCATGTCCTCCAGGTACGCGGTCCGGTCGAGCTCGTAGCCGATCTCGGCCAGCGCCCGGGCACCCGCCTCGAAGTACCACGGCTCGGTGTCGACCAGCACACCGTCGTGGTCGAGCAGGACGCACTCCTTCACCGGGCGCATTCTGCCGCAGCCTCACTCGCGTGGTCCGGGTGTGCCACCCGACGACCGGGCTCAGCTGCCGGCGGCGTACAGCTGCTTGATGACGACCTTGGCCAGCTCCACGGCGGGGCCCTTGCCCTCGGTGGTCGGGGCCGGAGTCGCCCAGGTGATGATCGTGGTGTCGGTCGCCGGGTCGTAGCCCATGAAGGAGTTGAAGCCCGGGAGCTCACCGCTGTGGCCGTACAGGGGACCGAACTGGGCCAGCGCGTACCCGTAGCCCGCCGACTGCGGGTCGTCGGGATCGGCGGGCTTCACGCTGGCCAGCCGCTCCCGCTGCATCTCCGGTCCGAGCAGTCCACCTCCGACCAGCCCCTTGACGTAGACGGCCAGGTCGTCGGCGGTGGAGATCCCGGCGCCGGCCGCGCCGGCCCAGCTGGGGTTGACGTCGGTCGCGTCCATCGGCTCCAGGGTGCCGGCCTTGGCCGCCGCCTGCACCTCCGGCGACAAGACGGTGCCGTCGATCGTCTCGACGTTGGTGGCCCAGGTGTAGCCCTGTGGGTGCGGCGCCGGGATCGACGCGTCGTCGGCGGCCGGGTAGGAGGTCTGGGTCAGCTTCAGCCGGTCGAAGATCCGCGCCTGGAAGTTCTGCGCCAACGACTCGCCGGTGATCTTCTCGATGATCGCGCCCAGCAGCACGGTGTTGGTGTTCGAGTAGGCGAATCCCTCACCCGGGGGGAAGAAGGTCGGTTGGGCCAGACCCTTGGCGATCAGCTCCTCCGGGTCCCAGGCCCGACCCGGGTTGGTGTCGTTCTGCTCGTTGAGCTCGCGGTCGACGGTGTAGTTGCCCAGTCCACTGCGCATCGACAGCAGCTGCCCGATGGTGATCTTGTCGCCGTTCGGCACGTCCTTGCGGTAGGTGGACACCGGGTCGTCCAGCGCGATCTTGCCCTCCTCGACCAGCTGCAGCACGACGGTGCCCGTCCAGGTCTTGGTGTTGCTGCCGATCCGGATGTGGTCGCCCAGGGTGACCGGCTCCGTCCCCTGGCGGGTCCGGTGCCCGAACGTCGTCGACCAGTCCCCCTGCGGCGACCGGATCAGCACGGCGGCGGCGGAGATCGTGTTGTCCTGGACCGCCTTGTCCAGCAGCGGGGTCAGACCGGCCACGTACGCGGGCGCGGCGGAGGGGGCCGGGGACGACGCGGCCGACGGATCCGTGGCCGGACCCCCGGAGGCGGGACTCGTCGAGGAGCAGGCGGCGAGCAGCAGCGCCACCGTGAGGACGCCGACGGACGCCCAGAACCGATCCCGACGCCCCGGTGAGCGACGATCCACGACTGCCTCCACTCGTTGTGGCACCGACGTCCCCCGCCGGGCACCCGGGCCGCCCGGGCGGACGGCCGACGACCCGTCGACCGGTCCGGCCCCAGGTGTCGGTCGAGTGTGGTCCGTTCGTTCCCGACCCGGCAATAGTCCTAGGTCCTGACCGCCCGATCCGGCAGAGCGAGCACACGTCCTGTCCGACGTCTCTGACACCATGCCGTGATGGCCGCCGCAGCTCCTCGTCCCTACGTCACGTTCCCCGGCTCCGCCCGGGAGGCGCTGACCTTCTACCAGGAGGTGTTCGGCGGCGAGCTGGCGCTGTTCACCTTCGCCGAGTTCCAGCGCACCGACGGTCCGGCCGACGCCATCGCCCACGGCGAGCTGACCGGGCTGGTCTCGGTGGGTGGCTCGGACGCCGCGACCGGTCAGCCCACGGTCCGACTCGAGGGGATCCTGCTGTCCCTGCTGGGCACCGCCGAGCCGGATCTGCTGCACCGCTGGTTCGACGCCCTCGCCGAGGGCGGACGGGTGGTCGACCCGTTGACCCCGAAGCCGTGGGGCGCGTCGGACGGTCAGGTGGTCGATCGTTTCGGTCTGCCGTGGCTGATCGGCTACGAACCGGCCTGAGAGCCGACCGCCCTCACCGACCGACCCCACGCCGAAGGAGGACACCGATGGAGCTGCGGCTGCGACCGGTCGATCTGAGCAACCGGGAGTTCCTCGACACCATCGACCCCGGCGCATCCGCGCTGGGCTGGGTGCACGCCAACTGGTACTGGCACCAGGTGTCCCTGGACCGTGCCGACGTCGACTTCCGGCTCGTCCACCCCGCCGACACGGCCGAGGCGGTCGGCATGGTCGGCTTCGGCCGAGCGTACGCGGACGAGGCGCTGCTCCACCCCGTGGCCGGTCGCTACGAGCTGGCCCACCTCGTCATCGACCACCGCCACCACCGACGCGGGATCGGACGCGCCGTGGCCCGGTCCGTCCTCACCATGCTCGCCGCCGAGCCGGACTGCCAGCAGGTCATCGTCGCCCACCACCCCGACAACCACGGCTCCCGCCAGCTGTTCCTGTCCCTGGGTCTGCGGCCGCTGGAGGAGCGCAACTACGACGGCGACCCGCTGCTCGCAGCGACCCCGGCCGATCTGCTCCGCTCCGCCTGAGCCGGTCAGCCGACGTCGTCCCACCAGCGCAGCACCCGGAGGGCGTGGAACGTGAGCCAGGGCGACGGCTCGCCCGCGGGCACGTCGATCTCGAACCAGACCCGCCCGGGATGGCGGCGCTCCTGCTGCCAGGTGCCGTCCGGCTGTCGTGCTGAGCGGATCGCCGCGATGGCGTCCCCGATGCGCTCGTCACGACCCGTGCCGTCGTGCCGATCGACCGCGCGGAAGTAGTCCGCCACGGCGAGCACGCTGTAGAACGACCGGAACGGGTACGCGAAGCGCAGCACCCAGGGCTGGATCAGCTCGCCCGTGGTCCGCCGGAACATCAGCCGACGCTCGAGCAGGTACGCCTCGCCGGTCCGCCGCGCCGCGCGGAGCTCGTCATCGGCGCCGACGATCTGCTCGTAGGCCAGCAGGCCCTTGAGGCTGTTGAGGGTGGACATGATCGAGGACCTGGTCGACCCCTCCACCCACTCGCAGTTCCATCCCCCGTCGGGCAGCTGGTGGGCGGGGAACCACCGGGCCAGCTCGGCCACGTCCGCGCCCAGCCAGGCCCCGTTGGCGAGGGTGAACGCGTTGATGCAGCAGTCGACCTCGCCGCCCCAGTAGGGCAGGTCGTCGTACTCCCAGCGGCTGTTCGCGGCGATCTTCTCCGCCGTCCCGGCCAGCACCGACGGGTCCAGCCCCCACTCGCGCAGGCTGGTCAGGCTCCAGCTGGTCGCGGTCCAGGGCTGCCCGGCGCCCGGCGCCGCCTCCGGTCCCTCGAAGTCGAAGCCGGCGGGGAAGAAGGCGCCCCCGGCCCACTGTCCGTCGGGGTCCTGCCGGGCCAGCAGGGCGGCCCCGAACCCCTCCGTCGCCACCCGCGCCCGAGTCGCCTGCCAGACCTCCACGGGCGCGTCCAGCAGGTCGCGCTGGACCTGCCAGCGCAGCGCCGGATCGGTGTCCAGCAGCCAGTCCCGCAGGGCCGGGTCCATCGCGTACGCCATCGTCGCTCCTCGCTCGTTCACAGAACCTGCACCTGGGCTCCCTCGATCGTCCTCCACCAGTGGCCGTAGCGGCCGAACACCAGCGGCTCGCGGTCCGCCAGCAGCGTGCGCAGGGCCGCCGCCTCGACGGCCAGTGCCGCCCACGCCTCGTCCGGCAGCGGCCGGAAGGCGGTCGCCTCGATGCCGTCCTCGACCGGTCGCCACACCCCCGCGACGTAGCCGTCGACCAGCAGGGTCGGCAGGACGTCACCGTTGCGGCGGATCACCGTGGACCGGTGCTCGGCGGGGATCAGCCGGCTCCGGTCGACGTGGGCGAGCAGGACGTTGTCCCACATGCCCAGCAGCCGGGGCGGCGCCGGGAGGTCGTCGGGGGCCGGCTCGGCCGCGGCCAGGTCCCAGAGCGGCTTCCCGTCGGGTCCGGTGTGAGTGACGAGCTCGTCGGCCAGGTCGGCGAATGCCTGCTTGGCCGGCGGCCGGCGCAGGGTGGCGAACTGGGCCAGGTCGGCGGGGGTGGCCGGCCCGTACGCCGCCAGATACCGCCGGGCCAGCTCCACCATCGCGGTCGCCTCGTCGACGGGGGCCGGCTCGGCGGTGAGCGCCGGCGCCGCCAGGTAGCTGGGCCGCTGCCCGTACGTCCAGGGGTGCGGCCCGGGCGCGTGGATCAGTGGCGCGTACGACCGCAGGGCCCACCAGATGCCCGTCTCGGTGAGATCGGGGAACCGCTGGTTGAAGAACGCCTCCAGCTCGGTGTTGGTCCGGGGCTCGGCCAGGTAGGTCAGCAGATCGGCCACGCTGGCGTCGGCGTCGGCACTGGTCAGCCCCGTCTGCAGGAAGCGACCGTCGTTCAGCCGGGCCGCCCGCAGGGTCGCCACCACGCCGGCGTGGAAGACGGCCCGGTCCTCGGCGGCGACGGCGTGCAGCGTGATCCGCAGCAGCGTCGCCTTGACCACCCGGTGGGTGGCGAAGGCCGCGTCCAGATCCGCCGGATCGAAGTCGACCACCCGGTTCCACAGGGCCAGATAGGGCGCGGCGGGCTGCTGCGCCTGGAGAGCGACCAGGCGCCGGATGGCGGGCACCACCCCGAGCGGGGCACGCTCGCTCAGGAGCTGGCGGTGCAGCAGCGTCCGGTTCAGCTGCCGTGCGGTGAGCGCCATGGCCCGATCATGCCGCTCGGCCCTGACAGTCGCTGCCGGTCGCGCGCCTCGGCCGTGAGGAGAACCGGGTGATCAGTCGAGCGTCGACCGGACGTGGGTCGTCCGCAGCGCCAGGACCGGACCGTCCCGGACCTCGACCCGGCACGACTGGCCGGGACGGATCGGGTGGATGCCGGTGATGGCGCCGGTGGCGAACAGGGTCCCGGCCGGCAGCCGGTGACCGCGGGCGGTCAGCAGGGTGAGGGCGGTGGCCAGGCCGTGGTGCAGACCGCCCGGGAGGTTGGTCGCCGCGCCCTCCCCGACCAGCTCACCCTCGATCGAGCAGCGCAGCACGGCCGTGGCCCGGTCGTCGAGCACGG
>JBMDXL010000261.1:0-5293 GCA_048594465.1 Microlunatus sp.
GCGGTCAGCTGCGCCGATGGGACGCGACGGCGAGGACGAGCTGCTCGAGGGCGAACTCGGCGTCGTCGGCGGCGCCCTTGACCTGGGCGTCGGCCGTGGCCACGGCCTGCAGGGCGTTGGCCAGCCCGCGCTGGTCCCAGCCGCGGGCCTGGGCGCGCATCGACTTGAGCTTCCACGGTGGCACCCCGACCTCACGGGCCAGGTCACCCTCCCGGAGTCCGGCCGGAGCGCCGATCAGACGGCCCAGCCCGCGCACACCCGAGGCGAACGCGCTGGTCACCAGCACCGGCGCCACCCCGGTCGACAGGGCCCAGCGCAGCTGCTCCATGGCCACCCCGGTGCGCCCGGAGAGCGTGGCGTCGGCGACGGCGAAGCTCGTCACCTCGGCCCGTCCGCCGAAGTAGCGGCGCACCTGGCTCGCCGAGATCGCCTGGGTCTCACTGTCGGCCAGCAGCTGGGAGACGGCGGCCGCCAGGGCCCGGAGGTCATGGCCGACCGCTTCGACCAGCAGCGTCGGCGCCTCGCTGTCGGCCGAGCCGCCCAGCCGGCGGGCCTCCCGGGAGACGAACTGCGGCAGCTCCCAGCTCTTCACCGACGGGCACTCGACCACCTCGGCCTTGGCCGCCTTGACCGCGTCCACCAGCTTCTTGTTGCGGGCGGCGCCGTTGTGCACCAGCACCAGGGCGAGATCGGCGTCGACCGCGCGGGCCAGGTCCCCGACCGGCCCGACCAGGTCGCTCGACAGCTCGGCCAGATCATCGAGCACGACCGCCCGGCGGGTGGAGAACAGGGACGGGCTGGTCAGCTCGGCCAGTCGCCCCGGATCCAGCTGCGGGGCCGAGACCCGGTCGACCTCGACGGCGGGCTCGGCCTTGCGGGCCCGGTCCAGCACGTCAGCGATCGCCCGCTCCGCGAGCAGCCGTTCCGGGCCCGTGACGAGTGTCGCGACGCCGTACGACGACGTCGGTCCCTGGGTTCGCTTCGGGCCGGCCACACGCTCAGCATGCCAGTCGGTCACGACACTGCGGCGTTTGCTCGCGCCTCCGCCCAAACGCCTGACCCAGTTGCTATACATGGCCCAGGTTTCGACTCCGAAAGGGCCGCCGTGTCCGCCGTGACTTCCCCCATGGACAGGCACCCCGCATGACGACCGACGCTCCCGTGGACCAGCCGTTCACCGGCCAGACCCGCGAGCTGAACCGTCTCGTACGGGTGCAGCCAGGCACAGTCCTGGTCGTTTTCCCTCCGGGCGAGCGCCCGAAGGTCCGCCACCCCGGTGAGACCGTGCTGCCGACCTGGAACCCGTTCCAGTACGCCTCGCTCGCCCTCCCGGTGACCACCGGTCTGGTCCCCCTGACCATGGTGGTCAGCGACCTGACCACCCTGGACAACCACGTCATCGAGCACGTGACCCTCAAAGTCACCGTCCAGCTGCTCGACGCCGGTGACTTCGCCGCCGTGGCCGACCTGGCCGCCGAGTTCGGGGACACCTTCGGGGTGTACCTGATGCAGGAGCTGCAGACCAAGATCGAGAGCACGGTCCGTGGGGCGTTCCGGATGAACCGGTTGGCCGACCTCCGCCGGCACACGGTGGCCGCGGTGCTGGAGGAGCGCTGGGTGCCCACCTCCTTCGCGAACGGGACCCTGGTCCGCCGGGGCCTGACCGTGGTCGACGTGGCCTGGCCGCAGCCGACCGCCGACACCCGCATCGAGGGCCACGCCGACGCGGGGCATCCGCGCGGAGCCGGTCGTCCGGACGAGCGACCGCCGCAGCCGCGACCCGCCGTCACGCCGCCCGCCGCGTCCGCCACTTACCTCGAGCTGTCACTCGACGCGCGACTGCGCCGCGTGTGGTGGTCGGGCTCGATGGTCCCGCTGCTGGGCATCGCCGGAGCCATGGTGGGTGCCGAAGCGACGGTGGTCGCGGTCTGCAGCGGGCCTCCGGGGGACTACGACCTCCCCCGCCTCCAGGGCGCCTTCTCCGAGCTGTACGGCCAGCGCACCACCTGCCTGGTGGTCAGCGATGCCGCTGACTACGCGAGCCTGGTCGCCAGCTGGCTCGAGCAGGTCGACGACGACAACGTGAACCTGCGCGCGGTCGAGTCTCTGCGCGACGGTGACCTGCTCCGGATCACCCTGGACCGGCCGCTGGCCAGCCCCGAACAGGCCCACCCCGGTCGGCCGAGCCTGAACGGCTCTGAGGTCGAGGCCCTCCGACGGCTGCTCCCCCACCGCCACATCGAGTTCACCACCGACTGATGAGCAGCACTCTCAGCTTCGACGCCCAGGACCTGCCCGACGTCGAGTACGCCGGGCCGGCGCCGCAGGGCAAGCGCCGGCCGCGGGATCCACGCACCGCGCTCCAGTGGGCCCATCTGCCGATGATCATCGCGGTAGCGGCGAACGCTGTCTTCTTCGTCGCCCACTGGGTGCCCGAGTTCGGCCGCTTCCCCGGTCACGCGTGGCTGTTCAACCAGCTCGGCCCCCTGGCATCGACTGCGCTGACCAGCCAGGGCCAGCCGGTGGCCGACGTCCAGATCGGCCGGGGCGCCCTGATCCCGACCTACCTGCTGCTGGCCTCGCTCCCGCTGCCGGCGCTCTTCCGGGCCCGGCAGTGGCAGCTGCGCCTGGTGGTGCCCGCCCTGCTGGGCTACCTGGGGGCGATGGGGACCGTGGTCACCATGCTGAGTCTGCTGGCCCGCGGACAGTTCCTCGGCTCGCTGCTGGGCGTGCTTGCCATGGTCGCGTGGGTGGCCGCCGTCGGCGTGACCGTCTACCGGCTGATCTGGGCACCCACCGACAACCTGCCGCCACGCTCCACCCGGGTGCTGTGGCTGGTCGTGCTGGTGGCCCTGCTGCATCCGCTGGCGATCGCGATCGGGCGTCGCCTCTTCGCTCCCGAGCTGCGGGACGCGGCGGCGGAGCTGCTGGCCAGCGGGCAGGAGTCGCTGCAGTACGCCGCGCTCATCACCCCGGCCAACGTCGCCGTCTACTTCAGCGGCGTCGCGGTCGTGCTGGTCGCGTGGGCCTGGTACATGATGGTCCCGCCCTGGCAACCGATCCGTACGCCGTGGGTCCGCCCGACGAAGGACGACAAGCCGCCGGCCACGCTCGGCCCCCGGCTGCTGATCCTGGGCATCAGCGTGGCGGTCCTGGCCGTGACCGGGGCGATCGCCTCCTCCGCCGGGCAGGCGCGGGCGCAGCAGATCGCCCTCGGCAGCCCCGCCGACGACCTCGCCCTGACCTGCGCCTCGTGGACGCGGCAGCCGGAGAAGCTGGCCGCGCAGACCGTCGCCCTGTCCGGCTCCGGCTGCAACACCGTGACCTCGTTCAGCGGCTACGCCCAGACCGCGCAGCGCCAGCTGTCCGAGCAGTTCTCGCCGGTGCGGGCCGAGACCCCCGACGGGGTCGCCATCAAGGGCCGGGTCGTCGCGGCCCAGTACGGGACCATGGTGGTCGTGGCCAGCCACGACGGATCCGGTTTCGGCAGCGCTCCCGACCAGCTGCAGGGGATCCGGGTGGCCGACGGGGAACGGGTCTGGACCTTCCGCTGCGACGACGACGGCGACCTGTCGCTCCGCTTCGCCGGCGCCGACGCGGGGGACGACCCGACCGCCGGACGGGTGACCGAGTTCGTGGAGGAGCCGTCCGTGGTGGCCCGCTGCAGCAACACCACTGTGAGCCTGAACCCGCAGACCGGCAAGAAGATCGGCTGACGGCACCAGCCACGCCGTCCGCCGCGCTTCTCGGCTCCTCTCCTCGGCCACCTCGCCGGCGCAACGTCTCGCCCTCGTCCGCCGCACCCGGCACCCGCCGCCGGACGCGACCCGTCAGCGCGGGGCGGTTCGTTGGGTGACGGCGCCGAGGCGGCCGTCGCGGTCGGTGACGGCCAGGCTGCCCTGCTGGTCGGTGCGCAGCACCGTCATCCCCAGGCTCTCGGCCAAGCGGACGGTGCTGGGGGCCGGGTGCCCGTAGGAGTTGCCCTCCCCCGCGCTGGCGATCGCGATGCGCGCCCCGGTGGCGGCGAAGAAGGCGGGATCCTGACGGCGCGAGCCGTGGTGCGGGACCTTCAGCACGTCGACGGAGAGATCGGCCCCGGCGGCCAGGATCCGGGCCTGCCCGTCCGGTTCGACGTCGCCGGTGAGCAGCACGGTCAGGTCGTCGACGCCGACCCGCAGCACCAGGCTCGCGTCGTTCTCCGCACCGGACTCGACCGACTCCCCCGTCTCCACCGAGCCCGCCCCGCGCGCCGCACCGGCCCGGCCGTCCGCTCCGACGGTGTGGCCGCGGACGGGCGGTCCCACCGGTCCGAGAACCTGCCACCAGACGGCCCCGACCCGCCCGATCTCCCCGACCGGTGGCGAGCGCACCACCGTCCCGTGCGCCGACGCCAGCGCACGGACCTCGGCCGCCTCCGCCGCCGGCGACGCGTACGGGCTGACCCACACCTGTCCCACGGGGAAGCGACCCAGCACTCCGGACAACCCGTCGACGTGATCGGCGTGGAAGTGGGTCAGCACCACCACCGGGACCGAGCGGACCCGCAACCCCGCCAGGCAGCGCCGCATCAGGGTGGGATCGGGGCCGGTGTCGACCACCACCGCCTGACCCGGCCCGGCCCGGAGCACCAACCCGTCGCCCTGACCCACCGAGCAGGCCACCAGTCGCCAGTCGCGCGGCGGCCACCCCGGTTGGACCGGGCCGGTCAGCAACCCGGCCAGCATCAGCACGGACACCGCCAACGCCCACCACCGGTGCCGGGCCAGCACCCGCACCGCCAAACCGCTCAGCAGGGCCGCCACCGCGAGCACGGCCAGGGCCGGCGGGGTCGCCGGCCACTGCCAGGACGCCCCCGGCAGCGCCGCTCCCGCGTACGCCACCCAGATGATCACCTGCGCGCACCAGGAGGCACCCCATCCCGCGAGGGCGGCCACCCACGGGCTCAGCAACGACGCTCCGGCCGCCGCGAATCCGAGCACGGTCGCCGGGCCCACGAACGGGCCGGCCACCGCGTTGGCCAGCAAACCGGACGCGCTCACGGCGCCGGACAACGCCGCCACCACCGGCAGGGTGGCCAGGTGCGCCGCCAACGGGACCGCGACCGCCTCCGCCACCGGACGCGGCAGCCAGGAAGCCGCCTCCACCCACGACGACGCCCACCACACGATGCCTGCGCTGGCCAGCACCGACAGCGCGAACCCCACCGACCGGGCCAGGTACGGATCCAGCAGCACCAGCACCAGCACGGCGACGCTCAGCTGCCGCAGCCCCTTGCGCCCCCCGCCCGCACCCA
>JBMDXL010000262.1:0-5664 GCA_048594465.1 Microlunatus sp.
CCGGGGGTCAGGGACGGCCGGAGCGGTTCGGCGACAACATCGCCATCCTGCTCGGCGACCTCGCCCACGCCGAGGCCGACGCCCTCGTGGCCGGGCTGCCCGAGGAGCTGCGCCGGATCTGGCGCCTGCTGGTCATCGAGCTGGTGTACGGGCAGCGGCGCGACCTCACCGGCAGCGCTCCCGGCCGCCGCGACCTGGCCCACGCGCGGGAGGTGGCCCGGCTCAAGTCGGGTGCCTACACCGTCGAGCGCCCGCTCCAGCTCGGCGCCGCGGCCGCGCGCGCCCCCGAGGTGGTCAGCGCCGCCCTGGCCACGTACGGGCAGGAGGTCGGCGAGGCCTTCGCGCTGCGGGACGACCTGCTCGGCGTCTGGGGCGACCCCACCCGGACCGGCAAACCGGCCGGCGACGACCTGATCTCGGCCAAGCCGACGGTCATCCTCGCGCTCGCCCACGAGCGCACCACCGGTGCGGCGCGCGACCTGCTCGGCAAGGTCGGCACCCCCGACCTCACCGTGGACGACATCACGCGGCTCCAGGCGTCGCTGCAGGAGTGCGGCGTGGTGGCCGAGGTCGAGAGCCGGATCACCCGGCACGTGGCCGACGCCTTGGAGGCGCTCGACAGCTCCGCGCTCGATCCCGACGGGGTCCGCGAGCTGACCGTGATGGCCCACAAGATCGCCTGGCGCGACGCCTGACCGGCTGACCACCCCTTTCCCCTCCGTCACCACCCTCCAGAATCGAGAGAGCAGCCCGTGAGAGTCGTCGTCATCGGAGCCGGACTGGCCGGTCTGGCCGCCGCGTGCCACCTGACCGGGCGCGGGTACGAGGTCAGCGTGGTCGAGCGGGAGGACGTCCCCGGCGGCCGGAACGGCCTGATCGTCCGGGACGGGTTCACCTTCGACACCGGTCCGTCGGTGCTGACCATGCGCGACCTGATCGCCGCCCCGCTGCGGGCGGTCGGCGCCGACCTGGACGAGATGATCCCGATGCGGCGGCTGGATCCGGCCTACCGCGCCCGGTACGCCGACGGCTCCACCCTGCAGGTCCGCTACGGCCGCGAGGCGATGCGGAACGAGATCGCCGAGGTGTGCGGATCGGTCGACGCGGCCGCCTTCGACGGGTTCGTCGACTGGCTGCAGGCCCTGTACGTCGCGGAGATGCCGCACTTCATCGACCGCAACTTCAACTCCCCGCTCGACCTGCTCTCGCGTCCGGACGTGGCCGCGAAGCTGGTCCGGCTGGGCGGCTTCGGCCGGCTCGGCAACGCCATCCGGCGCCGGTTCACCGACGACCGGCTGCACCGGCTGTTCAGCTTCCAGGCCATGTACGCCGGTCTGGCCCCGGACGAGGCGCTGGCCATCTACGCCGTCATCACCTACATGGACAGCATCGAGGGTGTCTGGTTTCCCGAGAGCGGCGGCATGCACGCCGTGCCGACGGCCCTGGCCACCGCGGCGGAGAAGGCCGGCACCCAGTTCGTCTACGGCGCCTCGGTCACCGACGTGCTCCGGCGCCCCGACACCGGCGGTGTCGCCGGCGTCCGGCTGGACTCCGGCGAGCAGCTGGCCGCCGACGCGGTCGTCTGCACCCTGGACCTGCCGACCGCGTACGCGAAGCTGCTGCCCGACCTGACGCCGCCCCGGTCGCTGCGGCGACCGCGCTACTCGCCGTCGGCCGTGGTCTGGCACGTCGGGGTCCGCGGGCTGCCCGACCCGGAGGTCTCCCACCACAACATCCACTTCGGGCACGAGTGGGCCGGCGCGTTCCACGACCTGATGAAGGGCGGCACCCTGATGGGCGACGCCTCGCGGCTGGTGACCATCCCGTCGCTGGACGACCCGACCCTGGCCCCGGAGGGCTGCTCGACGCTGTTCGTGCTCGAGCCGGTGCCCAACCTCGCCGACGGGCACATCGACTGGGTCGCCGAGCGCGGTCCGATGCGCGAGCGGCTGCTCGGCTTCCTGGAGGCGGAGGGCTATCCCACCGACATCGTCACCGAGGAGCTCGTCACCCCGCTGGACTGGCAGGACCAGGGCATGGCCGCCGGCACGCCGTTCGCGCTGGCCCACACCTTCGCCCAGACCGGCCCGTTCCGGCCGGCCAACGTCGAGCGACGCGTGCCCGGACTGGTCTTCTCCGGCTCCGGTACCGTTCCTGGAGTCGGGGTGCCGATGGTGCTCATCTCCGGGAAGCTGGCCGCGGACCGGGTCGACGAGTACCTCGATGTCGACGCCCCGGCGACCGCACGACCGCGCCGGGCGAGCAGGAGGGGCTGAATGTCGCTGAGCCAGTCCGTCGACCCGCGCGTTCTGCGGGCCGGCTACGCCGAGTGCGGTCGGCTCACCTGGCGCCACGGCACCACCTACTTCTGGGGCGCCGCCCTGCTCCCCCGCCGCCAGCGCAAGCACGTCTACGCCGTGTACGCGTTGTGCCGGCTGGCCGACGACATCGTGGACCTGCCGGCGGACTCCTCGGCGGCGGAGGCGCAGACCTTCGTCCCCGGCACCGGCCCGGGTGGCGCGCGCTCGGCCACCCGCCCGGCCGCGCCCGTCAGCGGACCCGCCGGCGAGGACAGCGAGGTGGCGCGACGGCTGAGCGCGTTCGCCGACCGCTTCCGGACCGCGCTGGTCGACGGGGTGAGCGACGACCCGGTGCTGGCCGCGGTGGCCACCACGGCCCGCGCCTGCGAGATCGACCCGGAGTGCTTCGACCGCTTCTTCGGGGCGATGGCCATGGATCTGACCACCACGTCGTACGAGTCGTGGGAGGACCTGTGCGGCTACATGGAGGGGTCCGCCGCCGTCATCGGCGAGATGATGCTGCCCGTCCTGGAGCCGAGGACCACCGACGCCAAGGCCCCGGCCCGCGCGCTCGGTCTGGCCTTCCAGCTCACCAACTTCCTCCGCGACGTCGACGAGGACCTCGACCGCGGCCGGGTGTACATCCCGCAGGAGGACCTGCGGCGGTTCGGGGTCGATCTGCGCCGCCGCCACTCCACGCCCGAGTGGCGGGCCCTGATGGCGTACGAGATCGAACGGAACCGCTCGCTCTACACGTTCGCCGACACCGGGATCGCCATGCTGCCGCCGCGGTCGGCCCGGTGCGTGGGAGCGGCCCGGGTGCTCTACGCGCAGATCCTGGACCGGATCGAGCGGGCGAACTACAACGTGTTCGCCAGCCGGGTCCGGGTCCCCACCGCTCGCAAGGCGCTCACTGCGGGGCGGATCATGGTGACCGGGCCCAGGACTCCGGCCAGCGCGGCCTGACCTCCTGGCCACCGACCCGTTCCACGTTCGACCACGAAAGGACCTCCGATGTCGTTGCGTCTCCGGGGAGAGGCCCCGGCCGAGACGGGACTGATGGGGCGGCTGCCCGACCACGTCCGCTCGCGGATCCCGATCCAGCGGGTGCCGCAGCCACGGGAGAACCGGATGACGGCCTCCTGGCGGCAGGCCAAGCCCGGCCGGATCGCCGCGTCCCTGGCCGTCTCCCAGGCGCAGAACTCCGGCGGCTGGTTCGTCGCCGGGCAGAGCGGTGACGTCGGCGCGACCGCGTCGGTGGCCCGGACCATCGCCGGCCGGGAGGTCGTGTTCTGGCGGGACAGCGACGGCACGCTGGTCGCCGGCCCGGGCGCCTGCCCGCACCTCGGGGCGCTGATGGACGCCTGCCCGGTGCTGGACGGCACCATGTACTGCCGCTGGCACGGGCTGGCCCTGACCTCACGCGGCGACCGCACCTGGAGCCCGTACGCGGCCTTCGACGACGGCCTGCTGATCTGGGTCCGGTTGGCCACCGAGGGCGAGACGTTCACCGACCGTCCGGCCCACTCGGCCCGTCCGCCGCTGGACGCCTCGGTCAGCGCCGTGATGATCGAGCCCGGCACCTGCCAGCCCGAGGACGTGATCGCCAACCGCCTCGATCCGTGGCACGGCGCCTGGTTCCACCCGTACGCGTTCTCCCACCTGGTGGTCGACGACGACGCGTCCGACGAGACCCGGCTGGTGGTCGACGTGACCTTCCGGCTGTCCCGGACCTGGGGGGTGCCGGTGCGGGCCGAGTTCACCTGCCCGGACACCCGCACGATCGTGATGCGGATCATCGACGGTGAGGGCACCGCCTCGGTGGTCGAGACGCACGCCACCCCGACCGGGGTGGACGAGAAGGGCCGCCCGATCACCATGGTCACCGAGGCGACGATCGCCTACTCCGACCGGCCCGGTTTCCGGGTGGCCAAGTGGCTGACCCCGGTGCTGCGGCCAGGGATCATCAAGACGGCCAAGCAGCTGTGGGTGGACGACCTCGCGTACGCGGAGCGTCGCTACGAGCTGCGGATGCGCGGGGAGTACCCGGGCTGAGTCAGCCGCCGGCCGGCGCGGACGTGGGTTGCGGCGACGGCGAGGACACCGGCGGCTGGGTGAACCTGGTGGCGGCGCTGGTGGTGGTGTTCTGGTCCGGGTCGGTCACCACGACGCTCCAGGAGTAGCTGCGGCCGGGCTCGAGCGAGCTGTCCCGGTAGGACAAGGTCGAGCGCCGCCAGAAGAGCGAGGTCGCGGTGACCTGCCTGACCACGACACCGTCGCGCAGCAGCGCGTAGCTGAGCGAGCGGTCGTCGCGGTCCCAGACCGTCGTCCACGAGACGGTGGCACTGCGGTCGGCGTTCGCCGTCACCGTCGGTCTGGCACCGGCCGACACCCCGACCGGGCCCTGCTTCCGCGGCGCGACCGACGCGGCCGCCATCCGGACCAGACCCTGCTGCGGGACGCCGTTGACGGCGGTGAACTCCCCGCCGAGCACGATGTAGGGACCGGCGGCCACCACGCTCCAGGCCGCCTGGCTCTGCCCGGTGATGGTCCCGGGCGTCAGGCTCGGGAACCAGCTGACCAGCGACGGTGAGGGCTTGCCCCGGAACGCTGTGGACCCGCTGGCCGCGGGCTTGATGGTCCCGGTCGCCGTGGTCGTGACCGCGAGGGCGCGGTAGTTGGCCCGCGGTCTCACCTCCGGGAAGCCTCCGATGTTGGCGCAGTCGTGGGCGTGGCCGACGCTGTAGACCCGGCCCCCCGCGACGGCCACGTCGTAGGTGTCTCCCCGGCAGTCCTGCAGCCAGGCGAGCCGACCGGTGCCGGTCGCCGCGAAGACCCCCTCGTAGTTGCCCTTGCCGCGGTAGTTGTAGCCGCTGCCGTAGACCCGGGTCGCGTCAGCGGTGAGACTCAGGATCGCGGTGCCCGTACCGCAGTTCCGGACCACGGAGCTGATCGGCCAGGACTGGACCGCCCCGCTCGACAGCGTCAGCCGGGCCATGCCGCAGGCCGAGGACCGCCCCACCTTGGAGAAGGACCCACCCGCGACGATCGACCGGCGGTCGGGGGTGAGCGTCAGGGCCAGCACGTCACCGTTCGCGGCGGGCTTCCACGCCCGGGCCTTCCCGGTGACGAGGTTGATCGCCGCCAGCCGACTCCGACTGGATGTGCCCACCGTGCTGAAGGTGCCCCCGACGTAGGCGGTGGAGGACGTCGCCACGATGGCGCGGACCTGGTTGTTGAAGGCCGGCGCGGGGCCGCGCAGGGCACCGGTCCCGGTGGTGAGGGCGGCGAACCGGAGCCGCTTCTTGCCGTTGACGCTGGTGAAGGCGCCGCCGACGTAGAGGGTCCGCTTGTCCGGCGACAC
>JBMDXL010000263.1:0-3795 GCA_048594465.1 Microlunatus sp.
CGCCGAAGGATGCGACCCGGGCCGAGCCGAGCGCTGTCGAGCCGAGGTGGGCCGACGTGCGGGTGGTGGGCGCCGCGGTCGGCCCGGTCGGCTGCGCGCTGGTCGCCGCCGGCGAGCCGCAGACGTCGCAGTAGCCGTCGACGATCGAACCGGTGCAACCGGGCTGCGTGCACTTCATCGAGAACCCCTTCGGCCTGGCCTGGTCATGACGCCGCCGTGCGGCTGGTGACGGTCTGCAGGTAGGTCTGGTACAGGTTGACCAGCTGGGTGGCCAGGGCCATCTTGGTCGGTCGTTCGGCCAGCGCCGCGGTCGCCAGCCCGTACGCGTTCGCCACCGCCGGCTGGTCGGCCACCCCGGTGGCGGTCGCCTTGAGGTGGTACGCCTCGAGTCGGGCGAGCAGATCGGCGTGCTGCTGCAGGGCGGCGGTGTAGGCCTCGTCGGCCAGGCTCAGGGCGCGGTCGACCAGCGACAGCCGGTGCCGGTAGGCCGCCAGCGCGTCCAGGGTGTTGGGCACCGGTCCGAGGGCGGCCACGTCCGGCACCGCGTACCGGGGAGCGGGGTCCACGGTGGCCACGCAGGTCCCCGCGAGGGCGCGTAGCCGCTCCTCGCGGGCCTCCAGGGTGTCCCGCAGCCGGCGGATCTGCGCCACCTCGTCGCGCGCCTGGCGCCGCTGCGCCGCCCCGACGATCAGGTCCCGCTCGAACCGGGCCAGATCGACCTCCAGCGACGGCAGCAGACCGCCCACGTCGCCGCCGCGCCCCGCCTTCTCGGTCACGTCCCGCAGCCGCCGGGCCAGCCGCGCCTGGGTCTCGGCGGCCTGCTGCTGCCGGGCCCCGGCCGGTTCGAGACCGATCTGGTCGCGGATCCGCTCCAGCTGGGCCCGCAGGTCGGCGATCCGGTCCGTGGTCGCCAGGGCCGAGACGTCCAGTCCCAACCGGACCCGCAGCTGGCCGACCAGCGCGTCGGACAGCCGGCACGCCTCCGGCAGCGAGACGGCCAGACCGCTCCGGTCGTACGCCGCGTCCAGCCGCCCCCAGATCAGGGCGGACAGCTTCTCCCGCTCGGTGAGACCGACCCGGCCCGAGTCCCAGACCACGAGAAGCTGCTCGTACCGGTCGGCCACGGCCTTCCACAGGGCCAGCGACAGCGCGATGTCGGCGGTCGCCGACGACCCGGTGGGGGAGCCGAGCGCGGCGCGGTCCAGCTCGCCCAGCTCGGCGCGCCGGGCGTCACGCCAGCGGCCGAGGTCGTCGAGGTAGGTGAGCAGGGCGGCGGGTTCGGCGCCCACCCCCATCCGGCCCGGAGCGACCGGGGCCGAGACCGATCCGGCCGTCATGCCGCCCGACCGTAGACGGCCCGGGGCGGCGACGGCGCCGCCCCCAGCGCGTCGGCCAGCCAGCGGTCGTAGATCCTCTTCCACTCCCCGTCGCTGCGCATCGTCGCCAGCTCGGCGTTGGCGAAGCGGATCAGGTCGACGTCGCGGCTGTTGAAGCCCAACCCGTACGGCTCGGCGGTGAAGGCCTGCTGGTCCGGCACCACCGCGTACGGGTCCTGGGCGGCCAGCCCGGCCAGCACCGTGTCGTCGCCGGTGATGGCGTCCACGTCGCCGTTCTGGAACAGCGCCAGGCAACCGGTGTGGTTGTCGGCCCCGACCGCGATCGCCTCCGGCTGCAGCTTCATCAGGTTGGTCATGCTCGAGGTGCCGTTCGGGGCGCACACCCGCTGCCCACCCAGCTCGGCCAGGGTGGTGGCCTTGGACCCGCGGCGGACCAGGATCTTCTGGCCTGCCCGGTAGTACTCGGTGGAGAAGCCGATCTGGGTCCAGCGGTCGCAGGTGATCGTCATGTTGCGGGCGACCACGTCGACCGACCGGTTCTCCAGCGACGGGATCCGCTGCGCGGCGGTGATCACCTTGAGCTCGTACGCGTTCTCGTCCCCCAGGATCGCCTTGGCCAGCGCCTTGACCATGTCGATGTCGAAGCCCTCGATCCGGCCGGTGAACGGGTTCCGGGAACCGAGCAGGTAGGTGTCGGCGGACACCCCGGCGATCAGCCGGCCGCGCTTCTGGATCCGCTTGACCGCGGTCCCGGCGGTGTCGCTGGGGTCGTAGGAGGAGAGCGCGTTGTCGCACTGGGCCGGGGCGGTGGTCGGAGCGGTCGTGGGGGCCGTGGTCGGCGCCGCGGTGGCGTCCTCGCCGGGCAGCGGCGTCGGCGCGTAGCCGGCCAGCCCGCAGCCGGCCAGCAGAGCCAGCAGCAGCACCAGGGCGGGACCCAGCACGCGGACGGTCACGGTGTGCTCCCGGCGTCTCATCGGTACTCCTTCAGGCGCTGAGCGACTCCTCGGCGGCCGAGCACCGCCATGGCGAGTCCGGCGGCGAAGGTCAGCAGCGCCCCGACCACCATCCCCGGCACGGTGGCGGCCAGTCCGCCGGTGGTCTCGGCGCTGGCGCTGTCCACCTCGCGGGCCAGCGTGGTGTCGAAGTCGTCGAAGGCCGCGTTGGACCGGGTGGTGGCCAGGGCCACCGCCTTGTCCCACTGACCGCCGTCGTCCAGGGTCCGGATCTGGGTGTGCACGGCGGTGTAGGGCGTCCAGACCGCGTCGATGCCGCGCCCCAGCCGGGACAGCCGGTCCTCGACCACGGTGGCCGAGACCTGCCAGGCCTTCTCGAACGCGCTGCCGCTGCCGCGCGCGATCAGGGTCAGGCTCTCGTTGGACTTGGCGTTGTTGCCCTCGATCCGGGCGCTGGCGGCGTCGCGGACGTCGGCGAACGAGCCGTTCCGGATCCCGCCGACGGTGGCCGCCGCCCAGCCCAGGGTGACCGACCCCAGGATCAGGGCGAGGATCCCGATCACCGAGGCCACGGCCAGGCCGACGTTGAAGCGCCGGTGGAACCGCCGGGCCAGCCGCAGCTGCACCCAGACGAACAGCGCGAGGGCCGCGAGGCCGACGAGGGCGAACAGCCAACCGATCCGGGCGTTCATCTGGCTGGCGGCGCGGTCGGCGTTGGCCTCCACCAGGTTGTCCAGGAGGGGCATCGCGTCGGCCCGCAGCCCACCGCTGGCGTTGCGCAGGTACTGGGCGCCGACCGGGAACCCCTGCCGGTTGTGGGCCCGGGCGAGCTCGATGTTCTCGGTGTAGTCGACCAGCTGGGCGTTGAGGGCCGACAGGGCCTCCCGGTCACCGGACTCGGCGTCGGCGGCCTCGGCGATCAACCGCGACGTCGCGGTGATGGCGTCGTCGTAGGCGGCCCGCTGGTCGGCCGGCTCCAGACCGCCGACCAGGAACGCGTTCGTGGCGTTGGCGTCCGCCCGCAGCAGGTTGGTCTGGATCTCCTGCACCCGGATCAGCTGAGCGGTCGACGCCTCCGCCCGCTGCAACGAGGCCGTCAGCAGCAGGTAGGTGGCCAGACCGGCGAGACCGAAGACGACGCCGGCCACGATCACCAGCGTTGTCATCCGGCGCAGCTCGCGGGGGGTGTCCCGGGGCTTCGGGGTGGCGGTCGCCTGGACCGGCAGCGGGGAGGGGTTCGCCGCGACCATGGTCTGCGCCGCGGGGGAGGTGACCGGCACCGGTGCCGTGGCGGCCGCTCCGGACGTCTGCGTCACGGTGTCTCCTCGCTGTCGTGCTGGTCGGCAGGCTCAGCCGGGTTCTGGCCCAGGTCGGGCTGGTTCTCGCCCGGCAGGGGCGCGGGCGGTCCATCGTCGCGTACGGGCGGTTCGTCGAGACTCTCGACGGCCGGGACCGGCGCGTCGACCGGGATCGGCCCGGTGCCGTCGTCCAGGTCCTCGGGGAGG
>JBMDXL010000264.1:0-2115 GCA_048594465.1 Microlunatus sp.
GCTCGTCCAGCTGCGCGCGCCAGGTGGCCGTGTCGACGACGGGAGGCAGGGTCTCGGCGGTCTCGGTGGTGGTCATGCCAGGTACGACCCGGCGCGGACCCCGAACTCATCGGGCTGGCGCACTCCTCCGTACGCGCACCCGCCCGTCGCTGCGCGTGCGTGGGGACACGCGGGTGTGCTCAGCGGATCAGGTGAGCTCGGCCACCGCGACATCGACCAGGACCTCGGTGGCCAGCTCCTCGAGATCGGCGCGGACGGCCTCCAGCGTCGCCTCGGAGTCCACCGTGACCACGGCGCTGGCCTCGAACAGCAGGCCGCCGGCCATCGGAGCCTCCCTGGTCATGGTCTGCAGGTCGGCCACCCCCAGCCCGTGCCGGGCCAGCACCCCGGAGACGGCGGCCACGATGCCGGGCCGGTCGTTGCCCAGCAGGTCGAGACGGACCCGGCGCCGCTCGTCGTTCGGCTCGGTCTCGGCGTCGGTCGTCCGTACGGCGACGTCGAGGAGGCCCTCGAGCGGGGTCAGCGCCGCCCGCAGCCGGTCGGCCTGGCGGTCCGGCACGGTGACCAGGACGACACCGGCGAACGTGCCGGCCAGCTCGGCCAGGTGGCTGCGTTCCCAGTTCCCGCCGTTGTCGGCCACGACGTCGGCCAGCGCCTTGACCAGACCGACACGGTCGTCACCGACGACGGTGAGCACGAGAGTCGTCACCGGCGTGATGCTAGCGGTCGCCGGGCGACCGCACCGGCCGGCGCGTCAGCTCTCGTCGGTGCCCTGGTGGAACCGCTGCCGCCAGTCGCCGGCGTCGCGCACCCACCACGAGCTGCGCAGGGTGCTGCGCCCGTCGCTGACCGCCCGCCAGAGCAGCAGGATCGTGGTGTCGTCGATCCGGCTCACCGCGAGGGTGTCCAGGCTGACCGGCTCGGTGAGCGGACCGATCGCGGCCAGCAGCTCGTCCCGGCTCCAGAGCCGGCCGGAGCGCCCGACCTCGCACCAGTCCGGGTGCAGCAGCGCGGCCACCGCCGCGGGGTCGGACCGGACGGCGTCGCTGAGCAGATCCCGTTCGAGAGCGACCACCCGCTCCTCGTCGCTCGGACCGTCGGTCGCGAGCTCGTCGTCGAGCAGGGAGAACAGATCGGCCTCGGGTGCGGGCGTGGGCGTGGGGGCGTAGCCGGCGTGCGCGTCCTCGGTGGCCGACGTGGGGGCGAACCCGGGTCCGGCGAGCGGTGGCCGACCCTGGCTGTAGGCCAGAGCGGCCGCGTTGGCCAGCCGGTCCGCCTCCTCGTTGAGCTCGTGCCCGGCGTGGCCCTTGACCCACTCGAATCGGACGCGCCGGCCCTGCATGGCGGCGTCCAGCGCCTTCATGATCTCCACGTTCTGCACCGGCTTGCCGTCGCCCTTGCGCCAGTTCTTGCGCTTCCAGCCGGCCATCCACTTGGTGATCGAGTTGATCGCGTACGTGGAGTCGCAGTAGACCAGCAGGTCGTCGTCGGCCCCCGCGGTCTGCTGGAGCAGGTCCAGCACCGCCGTCAGCTCACCCATGTTGTTGGTGCCGTGCGGCCAGCCACCGCTGGCCCAGCGGTCGTCGTCGAGGTACCAGCCCCAGCCCGCCGGACCGGGGTTGCCGCGAGCCGAAGCGTCGGCCGCCGCGAGGATCGTCACCGGGGCATGCTGCCAGATCCGGACGGCCGGGCGACGCGTCGCGCGGTCGAACCGGCCGACGTCAGTCGGTGATCCGCTCGCTGGCCACGGTGAAGCCCCGGTCCCGCAGCCGCTGCGGGAGGCAGGAGCCCAGGGCCACCATCGGCGTGACGACGCCCGCGTCGCCGAGGTCGCCGCCGCCGGCCAGGGCCAGCGCGGACTGCCCGAGCATGACCGCGGTGCCGTCGTAGCCGGGGTCGTGGTCGGCGGCGACGGTGGTGCGGTAGCGCGCCCCGCTCGCGGTGTCGGCCCGGACCTCGACCCGGAACCGTCCTCTCTGTCGCTGCCGGTCGTTCGGGCCCTGGCCGGGGGCGGGCAGCACGCGGTCGAGCACGGAGCGGCTCACCTTGTTCCCCATCCCCGCCATCAACGCCCCCAGCCCCACGGTGATCGCTCCGGCCGTCACGGCCCCGACA
>JBMDXL010000265.1:0-4141 GCA_048594465.1 Microlunatus sp.
TCGATGATCTACACCCCGGGTGTGGCCCGGGTGTGCCTGGCCATCGCCAAGAACCGCGAGGACGCCCGCCGGCTGACGATCAAGCGCAACACCGTCGCGGTGGTCACCGACGGGTCCGCGGTGCTGGGACTCGGCAACATCGGTCCGGAGGCGGCGATGCCGGTGATGGAGGGCAAGGCCGCCCTGTTCAAGCGGTTCGGTGGCATCGACGCCTGGCCGCTGTGCCTGGACACCCAGGACACCGACGAGATCGTGGCCGTGGTCAAGGCCATCGCCCCCGGGTTCGCCGGGATCAACCTGGAGGACATCTCCGCGCCCCGCTGCTTCGAGATCGAGGCCCGGCTGCGCGAGCAGCTGGACATCCCGGTCTTCCACGACGACCAGCACGGCACCGCGATCGTCGTGCTGGCCGCGCTCTACAACGCGTTGCGGGTGGTGGAGAAGGACATCACCAAGATCCGGGTGGTGCTGTCCGGGGCCGGGGCCGCCGGCACGGCGATCCTCAAGCTGCTGCTGGCGGCCGGGGTGGGCCACGTGGTGGTGGCCGACATCGACGGCATCGTGTCGCGGACGCGACCCGGCATCTCCGGACAGCTCAAGTGGCTGGCCGAGAACACCAACCCGGACAACCTGGAGTGCTCGCTGAAGGAGGCACTGGCCGGCGCCGACGTCTTCATCGGCGTCTCGGCCCCGCGGGTGATCGACGCCGCCGCCGTGGCCACCATGGCGGATCGGTCGATCGTGTTCGCGCTGGCCAACCCGGAGCCGGAGATCGACCCGGCCGAGGCCACCCAGTACGCCGAGGTGGTGGCCACCGGGCGGAGCGACTTCCCCAACCAGATCAACAACGTGCTGGCCTTCCCGGGCGTGTTCCGCGGGCTGCTGGACGCGCGGTCGACCGACATCACCTCGTCGATGCTGATCGCGGCGGCGCAGGCGCTGGCGTCGGTCGTCGGCGACGACGAGCTCAACGCCACCTACATCACCCCGAGCGTCTTCCACGCCGACGTGCACCGCCGGGTGGCCCAGGCGGTCCGGGTGGCAGCCGGCGGACCGGCCGAGCTGCCCACCGACACCGAGGTCGTCGCCTGAGTCGGACCGACGACGGTCGGCCGGGTCGGTCCCGCGGGCTGCAGCCGCTGCTGGTCCTGGCCAGCGTGGCGGTGGTCGTGGCGCAGCAGATCGGGCTCTACGGGCCCACCGGTCCGGTGCAACCCGCGTGGTTCCCGAGTGCCGACAAGCTGCAGCACGCCCTAGGCTTCGCTCTGCCCATGTTCCTGGTGCTGACGACGTCTGAGATCTACGCCGCGCGAGCCGGTCGTGCGCTGCGACCCCTCGCGGTCGCGGCGATCGGTGGCGTGTTCGCGCTTAACGCGGTGGTCAGCGAGCTCGTCCAGGCCCGGCCCGGCTCCGGTCGTCGTGGTGACCCCCTCGACGCCGTGGCCGACCTGGTCGGTGTGGTGGTCGGCTGGCTCGCCTACCGCCTGGTGCGACGCGGGCTCGCGCGTCGCGGGTTGGTCCGGTCTGGGCTCGCCGGTCGAGGGCCGGTCGGCGCGTGAACGGCGGCACCCCGGAGCCGGGTGAGCTGCTGGTGGCCAGCACCGTGCTGACCGACGGCGTCTTCGACCAGACCGTGGTGCTGGTCCTGGACAGCGACGAGGACGGTGCGCTCGGGGTCATCCTGAACGAGATCTCCCAGATGACTTTGGAGTCGGTGCTGCCGGACTGGGTGCCGTCGGTGAGCGAGCCCAAGCTGCTCTTCCACGGCGGCCCGGTGTCCCCCAACGGGGCCATCTGCCTGGCCAGCCTGCCGGAGGGTGGCGAGGAGCCGCCCGGCTGGCGTCGCCTGTTCGACCGGGTCGGGCTGCTGCACCTGGACACCCCGATCGAGATCGTCTCCGGCGCGTACGCGGACCTGCGGATCTTCGCCGGCTACGCGGGCTGGTCGCCCGGTCAGCTGGCCGGCGAGGTGGCCCAGCAGATGTGGCACGTGGTGCCGGCCGAGTACGACGACGTGTTCGGCCGTCGTCCCACCGGCCTGTGGCGGCGGGTGCTGCGTCGGCAGAAGAACGAGCTCGCCTTCTTGGCCACCTGGGTCGAGGACCCGGAGTGGAACTGATCAGACAGGAGTGACCCGAGGTTCGGGGGCTGCGGCCGTCCAGAGGCCGGCCGGGGTGGGCGGAAGCCGCCCGTGGTCGGAACACGTACGCGCGGGCCGGCCGGAGGTCGGCGGAAGCCGCTCGTGGTCGGCAAACGGACGCGCGGGCCGGCCGGAGGTCGGCGGAGCCGACCGTGGTCGGAGAACGTACGCGCGGGCCGGCCGGAGGTCGGCGGAAGCCGACCGTGGTCGGAAAACGCACGCCGACGGCTCGAACCGGCCGTCCAGAAGCCGTCCGTGGTCGGGAAACGCGCACCCGGGCCGATATCAACCCGTGATCTGGCGTGCCCGCATAGGATGAGCGCGTCGATGGTGCCCGGGCGGCGAAGCCCGGGAAACCGAACCTGACGGAGGGAAAGCGCGTGTCGGAGGCCACGGTGTCGGCTGACCAGATCGGTGCCCACGAGTCCGGTCGGGCCCAGGACGGACGCACCGACAAGGGCCGGGTGCTGGTGGTCGACGACGATGCCGCCCTGGCCGAGATGCTCTCCCTGGTGCTCCGCAACGAGGGGTTCGACCCCATCTGGTGCGCGCACGGCGACAAGGCCCTCGACACCTACCGTGACGCCCGTCCCGACCTGGTGCTGCTCGACCTGATGCTGCCCGGCAAGGACGGGGTGGCGATCTGCCGCGAGATCCGGGCCGAGTCCCTGGTCCCGATCGTGATGCTCACCGCCAAGTCCGACACCATCGACGTGGTGGCCGGGCTGGAGGCGGGAGCCGACGACTACGTGGCCAAGCCGTTCAAGGCCAAGGAGCTGATCGCCCGGATCAAGACCCGGCTGCGTCGGTCGCCCGAGGAGGTCGACCAGGAGATGCTCCGGATCGGCGACCTGGTGATCAACGTCGACGGTCACACGGTGAAGCGCAACGGCGTCCAGATCCAGCTGACCCCGCTGGAGTTCGACCTGCTGCTCGCGCTGGCCCGCCGCCCCTGGCAGGTGTTCAGCCGCGAGGTGCTGCTCGAGCAGGTCTGGGGCTACCGGCACGCGGCCGACACCCGGCTGGTCAACGTGCACGTCCAGCGGCTGCGGTCCAAGATCGAGCGCGACCCCGAGCACCCCGAGATCGTGGTGACCGTGCGCGGCATCGGCTACAAGGCCGGCGAGCCGACGTGACCCGCCACGCGCCGGGTCCGGCCGAGACGTGTCGAACCTCCCCTCGCTGAGCACCGCTCAACGGCCCTGGTGGCGGCTGCCGGTCGAGTGGTGGTGGCAGTCGCTGCCGCTGCGGGTGATCCTGTCGGTGTTCGGGGCGTCGGTGCTGGTGCTCGTCCTGGGCGGCTTCCTGCTGATGCGGCAGGCCAGCATCGGTGTGCTCGCGGCCAAGAACGACTCGGTCAGCATCGAGGCCCGGCAGGCCCTGGACGCCGCCCAGCAGCAGCTCAACTCGGCCGATCTGACCGGTGACCCCAACCCGGACAAGAAGCTGACCGAGCTGGCCCTGGGCTTCGCCAACCGCTCCGGGGGCAGCGACCAGTACGACGTGATCATCGTCTCCGGCGGCCAGACCATCACCGCCGGGGACGTCTCCCCGGCCAGCATCCCCGACACCCTGCGGGCCCAGGTGGCCACCAGCGAGGACCTGCTGATGACCCCGACCCAGGTCGTCTACCGCGACGACACGGCCCCCGTGGCCGGGATCGCCGCCGGTTCGGGTCTGACCCTGCCGGGCACGGGCCGCTACGAGATCTACTTCGTCTTCCCGCTCACCCAGCAGGTGAACATCCTGGCCGTGCTGCGGACGGCCGTGGTCAGCACCGGCGCGATCCTGGTCGTGCTGCTGACCTTCAGCGCCGCCCTGGTGGCCCGGCAGGTCGTGGTGCCGATCCGCGCGGCCCGTCGCGCGGCGGAGAGCCTGGCCTCGGGCAACCTGGACGACCGGATGAAGGTCCGGGGTCGTGACGACCTCGCCCGGCTGGCCACCTCGATGAACTACATGGCCTCGGAGCTGCAGAAGCAGATCAGCCAGCTGGAGGAGCTG
>JBMDXL010000266.1:0-2644 GCA_048594465.1 Microlunatus sp.
GCCACGGGGACCGTCTCGGTGCTGGTCAGGTCCCAGCCGTCCCGGTCGGACGGCGCGGTCACCGTGGCCCGGAGCCGCGGCCCGGGTGCGAGCGCGATCTTGTAGAAGATGCTCTCGCCGACGGCCGGAGCATCCGCGAACGACCCGGGGGTCAGCAGCGGCGCGTTGGCGAACGAGGAACCGCCCACGACGCGGCGCACCGGCTTCCTGGACGGCACGGCGGATCCGGTCTGCGCGTACGACTCGACGGGTCCGGGCAGCGAGGCGAGGTTGGTGATCTCCGGCTCGGTGGCGACGACGATCTCCGCCCCGGCCGTCTTCGCCCCCTGCTGGCCGCGGCGCTCGACGGCCAGCACGAGCGGCTCGGTCGTGCAGGCGGTTTCCTTCGTCCCGCTCACCACGGCCCCGGAGACGACGACTGTCGCGTCGGCGGTCTCGTTCAGCGTCTGGATGCCGTCGCAGACCACGCCGTCGGCAGTGGACAGGCTGAGGGTCCAGTCCTCGCGGTTGTAGGAGCCGGTGGGCGGCACGAGGCTGTTCACCGTCGCGGTGACGGTCTCGCCCGGCTGCCGCGCGATGCGGTAGTAGCGCTTGCCCCCGTCAGCGGCGAACCGGTCCTGGTACTGACCGGCGCTGAGCTCGGGAGCGCCGTCCGGGGTGTCCGTCCCGGTCACCCGGGTGCCGGTGATGGCGAAGGGACGCAGGGCGCGCTGGGTGATCTTGCGGAGCGCCTCGGAGAGGTCGTCGGACTCGTCGGCGTCGTAGTAGGAGCCGTTGCCGGCCTCGGCGATGCACTTCAGCTGCTTGCGGGCCTTGCTGCCCACGTCCAGCCCGACCGCGTTGAACTGCAGGTCGACACCCTTGTCGGCGAGCTTGCGGGCCACCGGGCACGGGTCGCCGGCGCAGGACTCCTCGCCGTCGGAGATCAGCACCAGCACCCGACGCCCCGAGTCACCGAGATCGTCGACGGCCTTGCCCAACGAGTACGCGATGGGGGTCTCCCCGACGGCTTTGAACGAGTCCACCGCGCGGTACATCTTGGTGCGGTCCAGCGGACCGATCGGCAGCACCAGCTCGGTGTCCCGGCAGGCCTTGGGGTTCTCGGCCTTGGGCTCGGCGATCTCGGACCCGTAGACCCGCAGACCGACCTCGGTGCCGGCCGGCAAGGCGTCGGCGACCTGCTTGAGCGCCCGCTTGGCAGCGGCGAACTTGGTCCCCCCGGAGGAGATCCGCTCGTTCATCGAGCCGGAGACGTCGAGCAGCAGCAGCACCTTGGCCGGGTCCTCGGCGCGGGCCGGAAGGGGCGAGGTCAACGCCGTGAGGGCGACGGTGGCGGCCAGCACCAGCATCAGCGCGCGCCCGGATCGGGACGTGGTCATGGCTTGGTACCCCCTGATCTGCACTGACCGACGAACTCCCGAACCGTAAGCAGAGACCAGCTCGCAAATCCAACTGCCCGTCGAATTGGCCCGCCGCCGGGCCGATATCGGACAGTGATCTTCGTCACGTCGTCGTTCACGACGTACCGGCTGCGAAGACCATGCAGGTCAGGTAGGCCCCGGCCACCATGGCCGGACCGAAGGCGAGGTGGGAGTGGCGATCGGCCCGTCGGGTGATCAGCAGGAAGGCGGCGGCCAGACCACCCAGCACGAAGCCGGCGGCCAGGCCGATGGCCGCGGCGCGCCAGTCCCACCAGCCCAGCAGGGCGCCGAGCACGCCGGCCAGCTTCACGTCGCCCAGCCCCAGACCGCCGGCCCCGGGGGACAGCAGCGCCAACACGGTGAAGACGGCGACGGCCACGCCCGCGGAGGCGGCCGCTTCCGCCAGCGCGGACCACCGGTCGGTGACGGCGGAGCAGGCCAGCAGCGCCACCGCGGTCACCGGGTACGCCGGCAGGGTCAGGCGGTCGGGCAGTCGGCGGACGCGCAGGTCGATGTGCACCAGCACCAGTCCCCAGAGCAGCGCCACCAGGTAGACCGCGGCCACCACCAGGGGCAGCCGGACGAAGAAGGGCACGGCCAGCACGGCACCGAGCCCGGCGGCCACGGCGATCCACCACCGGGGCAGCACCCGGTGCACGGTGTCGTCGGCGTCGTCCCGCCAGCGCCCCAGGGCGCCGGACAGGGCGGCGCCGGCCCCCGTCGCGACGACGGCGGTCGCCAGCCACGTCCACCACGTCATGCTCCACCCCCTGCCCGCACCCCTGCGACCCCTTGGATGACGAGGATGTCAGAGAAGATGGGTCCGGCGGTGGGTCCGTGGGCCCAGGCCTGCGACGACCCGGATGCCTACCGTGTAACGACTATGAGCATCTGGACGCGACTGCGTGGCCGAGCGGCCAGGCCGTCGTCCCGCACGGAGAGCGGCGCCGGCACGGTGGAGTACGTGGCCGCGCTGGCCATCGCCGCGATCATCATCGGCGCCGTCGTGCTCGGGGTGAACAACGCCAAGGTCGAGGTCTACTCCGCGCGGGTGCTGTGTCTGATCCAGAGCGTGGTCGGCGCGGGTCAGTGCGACGAGGCCATCGGCGACGGGCCGGGCAGCGGCTACGGCCCGGGCGCGGTCAACGAGCCCTGGTACTGCGAGGTGTTCGGCATCGGCTGCTCCGACCAGCCGACCACCGATCCCGACGACGTCGAGATCC
>JBMDXL010000267.1:0-3113 GCA_048594465.1 Microlunatus sp.
GCCGCTCGCGGAAGCGGGCGCCGAGCGCCAGCGCCCAGGGCGCGTGGACCTGCCCGCCGAAGGGGGAGTGCACGCACACCCGCCAGTCGCCCAGCTCGGCGGGCCGGCCGGGGGAGTCCCCGTGCCAGAAGGGGAGCCGCCCCGGCACGCCCGGCGCGGGGGTGACGAGCACCTGGTCCCGCGTGATGTCCTGCACCTGCCAGGAGCTGGCCCCCAGGGTGATGACGTCGCCGACGCGGGTCTCGTAGACCATCTCCTCGTCCAGCTCGCCCACCCGGCGACCGGGGTTGTGCTTGCCGGAGGCCGACCCCTCGCCGACCAGGAACACGCCGAACAGACCGCGGTCGGGGATCGTGCCGCCGGAGGTGACGGCCAGCCGCTGCGCGCCGGGCCGCCCGGTCAGCACCCCGGTGTCGCGCTGCCAGACGATCCGGGGCCGCAGCTCGGCGAAGTCCTCCGACGGGTAGCGCCCGCTGAGCATGTCCAGCGTCGCCTCGAACGCGCTGTGCGGCAGCTCGGTGAAGCCGTTGGCCCGACGGACCAGCGCGTACACGTCGTCGGCCTTGATCTCGGTCGGGGTCCCGTCCGGGCCGCCGATGGCCGCGGCCGCCACCACCGCGACGACCTGCTGGGCCAGCACGTCCAGCGGGTTGCGCAGCGTGGCGACCTCCTCGATGGCGCCCAGCCGCATCCGCTCGACGACCACCGCGGACTCGATCAGGTCCCCGCGGTGGTTGGGGAAGAAGACGCCGCGGGAGGTGGCGCCGACCTGGTGGCCGGCCCGACCCACCCGCTGCAGCCCGCTGGCCACCGAGGGCGGCGCCTCCACCTGGACGACGATGTCGACGGCGCCCATATCGATGCCGAGCTCCAGCGAGGACGTGGCCACGACGCAGGGCAGTCGACCCGACTTGAGGTCCCCCTCGATCTGCGCCCGCTGCTCCTTGCTGACCGAGCCGTGGTGCGCCCGGGCGACGATCCGGGTGCCGGTGCTGCCGTCGTGCCCGGCACTCGCCCCGGACTGGGCCATGATCTCCGCCGGCGGGCCGGCCACGCCCGGGACCCCCGGTCCGGCCGCCTCCGGCACCGCTTCGTCGGCGACGCTCCTGGCCGCCTCGTCCCGCTCCGCCTGCAGCTCGTTCAGGTGGGCGGTCAGCCGCTCCGCCAGCCGGCGGGAGTTGGCGAACACGATGGTGGAGTGGTGGGCGTCGATCAGGTCGAGGATCTGGTTCTCCACGTGCGGCCAGATCGACGGTCGGGGCGGCGGGGCCCCGTCGGAGTCCAGGTCCAGGGTGGGGGTGGAGGCGGTGGACGCGAGGTCGCCCATGTCCTCGACCGGCACGACCACCGACAGGTCCCACGCCTTCGCCGACGGCGGCGCCACGACGGTGACGGGGTGGACGCCGCCCAGGTAGGCGGCCACCCGCTCCGGCGGACGCACGGTCGCGGACAGACCGATCCGCTGGAAGGGCCGGTGATCGGTCGCGTCGCTCACGGACTCGGCCTGCTCGGCCACCAGGGCGTCCAGCCGCTCCAGGGACAGGGCCAGGTGCGCCCCGCGCTTGGTGCCGGCCAGGGCGTGCACCTCGTCGACGATCACGGTCTGCACGTGCCGGAGGACGTCGCGGGCGGCCGAGGTCAGCATCAGGAACAGCGACTCGGGGGTGGTGATCAAGATGTCCGGCGGGTGGCTGACGATCTTGCGCCGGTCTCCGGCGGAGGTGTCGCCCGACCGCACCCCGACGCTGATCGAGGGCGGGGTCTGCCCGAGGCGGAGCGCGGTCTGGGTGATGCCGGCCAACGGGGCCCGGAGGTTGCGCTCGACGTCGACGGCGAGGGCCTTGAGCGGGGAGACGTAGAGCACCCGGCAGCGCTGCTTGGCCGTCGGGTGCGGGTCGCGGATCAGCGAGTCCAGCGCCGAGAGGAAGGCGGCCAGCGTCTTGCCGGACCCGGTGGGGGCGATGACCAGGGCGTTCTCGCCCGAGGAGATGGCCTGCCACGCCCCGGCCTGGGCCGCGGTGGGCTCGGCGAACACCTCGGCGAACCAGGTGGCGGTCGCCGGGCTGAACGCGGCCAGCGGGTCCGCCGCGGTCGGGGTCTGAACAGGCACGGACCCATCCTGCCCGGCGCCACCGACAGTGCCGTCCTCGCTCCTTGCTCGCTGCGCGCCGTGGGGATCCGTCTTCCCTCGGCGGGCGCCGACGAGAGTGCGTGTCGGCGTCCGTCTCGGTCCAGACGGATCCGGCGCTTCGTTCGCGGCCGCTCGTGAGGGGGCGCTCCTCACTCGCTGCTCACGGCGACCCGCACGTGCCGCTCGGCGCAGTTGGGTCTCCGGGCCGGCGCCTCTAGTCTCGTCCTCGCAGAGCAGGTGAGCAGACGGAGTGGGCTGATGAAGGAAACCGAGCTGTGGGCGCGGATGGACACCCACCTGGGTCGCGGGTACAGCCGGGTCTGGTCGGCCGAGCACAGCCTGGCCGAGCTGGACAGCCGGACCGTCGACCAGGCGCTGGCGGCGGGACTGTCGGCCAAGGAGATCTGGCGCGCCGTCTGGACCGCTCTCGACCTGCCGGCTCGCGAGCGCTGACCCGACGGCGTGTCGGGCTGTTGTTCGAACACGTGTTCGCCTAGGCTCGGTCCGTCGAGATATCCACAGGCGAGAGACGACCTCGAGCGCTGTCCACAGATCTGATCGCACCCCGGTCGGATGTCGGTGGTGGTCCTTAGAGTCTTGGCGATCGAGAACACACGCAGCAGGCAGCCACCCTCCAGGGGTGAACGAAAGGAACGACCGTGGCGGTAGCAGACCGGGACAAGGCGCTCGAGGCAGCGCTCGCCCAGATCGACAAGCAGTACGGCAAGGGCTCGGTGATGCGTCTCGGTGACGAGGTCCGGGCACCGATCGAGGTCATCCCGACCGGCTCCATCGCCTTGGACCTCGCGCTCGGCATCGGTGGTCTGCCGCGCGGCCGCGTGATCGAGATCTACGGGCCGGAGTCCAGCGGCAAGACGACCGTCGCGCTGCACGCCATCGCCAACGCCCAGGCCGGCGGCGGCATCTGCGCCTTCATCGACGCCGAGCACGCGCTGGATCCCGACTACGCCGAGAAGCTGGG
>JBMDXL010000268.1:0-2183 GCA_048594465.1 Microlunatus sp.
CGGGACGGTGACGCCGTCGGCGGTTTCGCGAACGTGGACAAGCCCCGCGACATGCTCGGCTGGACCGCCCGCTCCACCCTGCTGGACGGCGTCACCTCCTCCCTCCAGTGGTCCGACCGCCGCAACGAGATCCTCGGCTACCCCTGAGCCGTTCGGCCTGACCGGATGTGACGTCGCGGCGATATCCGGTGTCAGCTGGCGCCCGTCCGGCCGCCGGACGTGACTTCCCGGCGACATCCGCGGGGCAGCAGGGCCCACCCGACCACCGGACGCGACTTCCCGGTGACATCCGGGGCAGCTGGCACCCACCCGACCACCGGACGCGACTCGCCGACGACACCCGGACTCCTCCGCCCAGCAGACAGAAACGATCCAGAAGCCGTACGGCTCCGAATCCTCGGTGAAGGGCCGGCACCCGCCCGGCCAGGGTGGGAGCCGCACGTGACCGCGACGAACGCCGTCGACCGCCAGGTGGACAGCGCGACGAAGACACCGAGCGCGATCGCGGAGGTCGTCTCCCCGGTGCCGAGCGGCGCCTGGCGGGACGTGCTGGCCACCGATCCCGGCGCCACCGCCCTGCAGACCCCGGCGTACCTGTCGGCCGTGCTCGAGGCCCGCGGCGGGCGCGATCTGAGCCGGCTCTACACCCTGACCGACGGGCGCCGGCTCGTGCTGCCCCTGGTCGAGGAGGCTGTCCTACCGGGACTCCGGCTGGCCGGCGACTACCCGGCCGGGTTCGGGCACGGCAGCCTGCTGGCCACCGGCGGGCTGCGGTCCGGCGACGTGGCGGCGGTGGTGTCCGACCTGCAGGGCCTCGACCTCAGCGTCCGGATCGGCGGTGGCCACCACACCAGCTCCCAGTGGTCGGCGGGACTGCTGCCGGGTGTCACCGAGATCCCCCGCCGGGTGGACGTCATCCCCCTGACCACCGACTACGAGGAGTACCTGACCCGGACCATCCGGCGCGGCACCCGGCAGAACGTGGCCAAGGCGGCTCGACAGGGGGTCGAGATCGAGCGCGACACCACCGGTCGCCTGGTGCCCGTCTTCTACGACCTCTACCTGTCCTGGGTCGAGCGTTGGATCCCCCGTTCGGGCCTGCCGGCCCCGGTCGCGCGTCGCTCGGCCCTGCGCCAGGAGCCGTACGAGAAGTTCGAGACGGTGGCCCGGCGGCTGGGCGAGAGCTGCCGGGTCTTCGTCGCCTGGCACCGCGGTCGCGCGGTCGCCGCCTGCATCAACCTCGTCCACGGCGAGCACGCCATCGGCTGGCGGAGCTACAGCATCAAGGAGCTGGCCGGACCGGTCGGGGCCAACACCGCGACGCAGATCGCCGGCATCCGCGACGCGATCGAGTCGGGCTGCCGCTCCTTCGATCTCGGCCAGAGCGGCGACGTGTCCAACCTGCAGAGCTACAAGAGCTCGCTCGGCGCGTTGCACCGCCAGGTCGTCGACCTGCGGATCGAACCGACAGCGGTGGCGCGGGCGCGCACGCTGGCCGACCGGGGCAAGACCGCCGTCGTCGACCTGCTGGGTCGCCTCGCCGCCGCCTGAACCGGCCCCCGGCGCCGGCCCCCTGCGCCGGCCGCCGACAGCCCGGCGGCGGGTCAGCCCCGGGGCACCGCGACCGGGGAGGCGATCTCCGCCAAGGCGACGGACGTCGTGGGTGGCCGGTAGAACCGGTCGACGCCGCGGCGGCGGGCCTGCCACAGCACCAGCGCCAGCGCGATCAGGCTGAGCAGCGCCGAGATCGCGAACGACAGCGGTGAGCCGGTGGTCTCGGCGCCGACGAACGCGTCGTCGAAGCCGCCCACGGTGGTGGTCACGATGTCGATCCCGACGTTGTTGACCGCGTGCATGACGATCGCCGCCTCCAGACCGCCGGTACGCCAGGTCATCACGCTGGCCACGACGGAGAAGAGGGCCAGGTCCGCCAGGATCCAGGGGTTGGGACTGCCGTGCGCGGCGGCGAAGGCGGCCGCGGCCACGACCGTCGGCACCAGGAACGCCACCATCGGCCGGGCGAAGTAGGCCCCGATGTTCTGCGCGAGCCAGCCGCGGAAGGCGTACTCCTCGGCGGCGGCCTGCCACGGCGTGAACAGCAGACCGATGACCAGCAGCACCGCCCAGGCCGCCGGGCGGGGTGACTGCGGCGGATCGGTGACCGTGGAGATCGCCAGGTAGAC
>JBMDXL010000269.1:0-2224 GCA_048594465.1 Microlunatus sp.
AGAGCAGGTAGAACGGCATGAACGCCGCACTGGAGAGAGCGCCGTAGATGAAGACCGGCTTGCGACCGATGCGGTCGGCCAGCCGCCCGAACATCGGCTGGGTGAAGAGCGCGACGACAGTGGCCGCGACCACGAGCCACAGGGTGATCGACTCGTTGACGCCGACGACCACGCCGTAGGCGATCGCGAGATTGCCGAAGACGGTGGAGACGGCGGCGATGAAGGCGCACAGGATGACCCGCAGCACGTCCCGCCAGTGGTTCTTCAGCAGCGGCACGATCGGCAGCTTGGCGATCTCGCCCTGCTCCTTGGCCTCCACGAAGCTCGGGGTCTCGTGCAGCGTCCGCCGGATGATGTAGGCCACCACGACGACCAGGGCGCTGAGGAAGAACGGGATCCGCCAGCCCCAGCTGTAGCGCGCCTCCTCGGGCAGCGCCACGACCGGGATGAACGCGAGCGCAGCGAGGATCTGTCCGCCCTGGGTTCCGGTCAGGGTCCAGGAGGTGAAGAAGCTGCGGCGGTCGTCCGGGGCGTGCTCCAGGGTCAGCGAGCTGGCGCCGGCCTGCTCGCCGGCGGCCGAGAGACCCTGGGCGAGTCGGCAGAGGACCAGCAGGACCGGCGCGACCCAGCCGATCTGGTCGAAGGTCGGCAGCAGACCGATGGTGAAGGTCGAGGCCCCCATCAGGACCAGGGTGAACATCAGCACCCGCTGCCGGCCGATCCGGTCGCCGAAGTGGCCGAGGATGACCGCGCCGATGGGTCGCGCGACGTAGGCGAAGGCGAAGGTCGCGAACGACATCACCAGCGCCGAGGCATCGGCATCGGGGAAGAACACGTGCGGGAAGATCAGGGCCGCGGCGGCGCCGAACAGGAAGAAGTCGTAGTACTCGACGGCGCTGCCCATGAAGCTGGCCAGGGCTGCCTTGCGGGGGGTTCTCTTGGGACTCACGGTGGTCGTCATCGACCCTCCTTCAGGAGATGGGGTTGGTGGAGCGGAGGAACGGAGTGCGCTACGGGGTCTCGTCGCCGAGCAGGTGGGTGAAGCTGGCGAACATGCGGTCGATGTCGGGACGCAGTCCGGTCACCAGGGTGAAGGTGTCGGCGGCCTGGTGGACCGCCATGTGGCCCCCGCTGAGGGTGCGGCAGCCGGCCCGACGGGCGGCCTGCAGGAGCTCGGTGTTCAGCGGGCGGTAGACGATGTCGGCGACCCAGAGCCCGGCGTGCAGGAGATCCGGGTCGACGGGGAGTCCCGGGTGGTCGGCCATCCCGGTCGGGGTGCAGTGCACCAGCCCGTCGCTGTGCGGCAGCAGCACCGGCAGCTTGTCGATCTCGCCGGCGTGCACGCGGGCCGTCGGGAAGCGGTCGGCCAGAGCCCGGGCCAGCACGGTCGCCCGGTCGACGTCCACGTCGACAACTGTCAGGTGCTCGGTGCCGTGGGCAAGCAGGGCGTCCGCGACAGCGGCCCCGGCCCCGCCCGCGCCGAGCTGCACCACCTCGCTGACCGCCGCGCCCGGCAGCCCGGTGCCGAAGGCGGTGGCGAAACCACTGGCGTCGGTGTTGTAGCCGACCGCACCGCGCTCGCCGAAGATCACCGTGTTGACCGCACCCAGCCGGGCCGCACCTTCGTCGAGGGCGTCCAGGTGCTCGACCACCAGCTGCTTGCAGGGGTGGGTGATGTTGAGGGCGTCGTAGCCGAGGGTGCGAGCGGCCCGGACCAGGGTGCCCACCTCGGTCGGGTCGATGCCCAGGGCGGCGATGTCGATGGTCCGGTACAGGTAATCCAGACCGAGCGCGCGGCCCTCGGCCATGTGCAGCGGCGGGGTGAGGGAGGGACCGATGCCGGCTCCGATGAGCCCGACCAGGTACGACTTCCGCGGCATCTTTGCCCTCCTTCGAACGACCACGTCCAAGCGACGACGCTAATGTACTAACTGGTACGTACGTCCGTCAAGGGCGCTTTTCCCCGTCTGCGCACGTGGGCGTGAGCTCGGGCGCGCCGGACGGCGCTGCGGCAGAACACCAGCGCTATCACTCCGGTCGGGGGCAGGCGCAGCGGGCTCCTCCGGCCGGGCCGCCGCACCGGACGTCCCCGGGCGGTCACCCGCGCGTGGGTCAGACGGCGGGCGAACCCGCGGTCAACCAGCCGACGACCACGTCGCCGATCATCGACCGCAGGTGGTCGCGGTTCTCCGGGGCGCCCAGGTCGCGGCCGAAGAGGAACCCG
>JBMDXL010000027.1:0-6394 GCA_048594465.1 Microlunatus sp.
AGACCGGCGGGAGGGAAGATCACGGGGAACCCCAGGAACGTTCCGGGGCCCCCACCCGAGCCGACCGTGCCGGCGGCCACCCCGGCCGCGTTGGCCTGCTGCGCCCCGCCGGCTGCGCTCATCGCGGGGACCGAGCCGTGCACGTTGATGGAGGTGCTGCCCACCCCGGGCAGCGACACGGTGGCGCTCTGCGCCCTGCCCAGTGCTGCGTCGTAGGCCGAGGTGATCTGCGTTGCCATCGCCGCGGCGTTGAAGCCCGCCTCCACGCCGGCGCCGGCGGCGGTCAGGTTGCTGAAGTTGGCCGTCGTCTCGAAGGTGACTGCCCGGGGCACGCTAGGCCCCAGCGAGGGGTCGGACTCGGCGGTCAGGTTCTGCTCCAGCGCGGTCCGGACGGCGGCGTCGAGGACACCGCTGCGGGCGGCGACCGCCATCTTGGCCTTGACCAGGGCGCGCTTGGCCCGGAACGCGTCGGTGACCGCCGGGATCGTGGCCCGCAGCTGGGCGACCAACGGTGCCCGGAGCGCGGCCAGGGCCATCCGCTCCACCGTTTTTCTGTCCAGTGCCTTCATCGCGCTCGGGGCGCTGCCCGGAGCGGCCTGGTGGAGCAGACCGTTCAGCATCTCGTTGGACTGGCTGTACTCGTCGTCGATGCCCAGCAGGTGGCCGTACTCATGAGCCGCGATGACGTTGTCGTCCGCCCCGTACCTGCCCTTGTTGAGGTAGTAGTTGCCGGCGTCGATCGGGTTACCGGTGGCCGGGTCGGCCGTCGTCGAGGTGGGGTGCACGATGATCCGCTTGTCGTAGGAGTCGCCCAGACCGAAGACGGCCACCGAGGTGAAGGTCACCGGCAGGCGCTTCTTGGTGTTGGCGTCGATGACGTTCACCTCCTCGCCGACGAAGGTGAGCTTGCCGTTCCAGGGCTTGACCTGCTCCTTGACGATGTTCTGACACCAGGCCCGCCGGTTGTCCGGGTCGGTGGCCGGGATCTCGGTGGGGGACCCGATCAGGGTGCCGAGTCGCGGGGTACCGGCCGGCGCCCCCGGTGAGGCCGGGTCGATCCCGTTGCGGCTCTGACTGAGGAACTGGATCTTGATCGTGATGGTCACGCCGGCGTCGCTGTTGCGGGTCATGTCGTAGGAGACGGCGCCGCCGTACTGCGCCGCCCCGGCCTTGCCGCCGGCGCCGGGCTGGTTGTAGAGGGTCTCGTTCGGTGGGGACTCCTTGACCGCCACCCGCTGCAGCGTCTCCCGCGCGATCTGGTCGACCATCGCGGACACGGCCCGGTTGCCGGCCAGCTGCTGGAGCTGTAGGGCTCCGGCCGGTGACCCGGTCCCGGCGCCCACGGGCTTGGCCGCCGCTGTGGGCTTCGGGGCGGGCTTGAGCGCCGCTGGGTGCGGCACCTTCCCCGGGCTGCCCGGCTCCCTGGCGTGCTCCCGCATGTCCGCACTCAACCACGCGCCCCGCCGACGGTCCACGGACACGACTCGATCCTTCCCCGGGTGGCCCGAGGTCGGCCCTTTCGGGCAGCGAGTGCCCGTACGCTGCGCGGGTGCGAGAACCCGACGCCACGTTCGCCGACCCCCGCCAGGCCGCTCTCTACGACGTCTTCGACGGCGATCGGCGCGACCTGGACGCCTACGACGCGCTGGTCGACGAGCTCGGCGCGCGACGGGTGGTCGACGTGGGCTGCGGCACGGGTTGCCTCGCCGTCCGGCTGGCCGAGCGTGGTCTCAGCGTCACCGGGGTCGACCCGGCGGAGGCGTCGCTCGCCGTGGCCCGGGCCAAGCCGTACGCCGACCGCGTCACCTGGATCCCCGGTGACGCCACAACTCTGGTGGGGCGGGTCACCGGGGCGGACCTCGCGGTGATGACCGGCAACGTGGCCCAGGTCTTCGTCGCCGACGAGGACTGGCACGCGACCCTCGGGGCGATCAGGTCCTGCCTGCGACCGGGTGGCTGGTTGGTGTTCGAGACCCGGAGACCCGAGGTGCGGGACTGGGAGACGTGGACCCGGCCGCCCCATCGGGTGACGCTGCCGGACGGGCGGACCGCTGTGCAGTCCTGCACGGTGACGGAGGTGGCGATGCCGCTGCTCACCTTCGAGGGGTGGACGGAGATCGAGGGTGAGGTGCTGCGGTCCGCCTCGACCCTGCGGTTCCGCTCGCGGGAGGAGATCACCGTCGATCTGGAGCGCTGGGGCTTCGAGGTCGTCGACGTGCGCGACGCCCCGGACCGCCCGGGCAAGGAGATGGTGTTCCTGGCCCGGTTGATGGAGCCAGTCAGCGACTGATCGACGCGCAGGTGCGGAAGACTCTCCCCGATCGAGCGCCGGGAGCCCCGACACGCCGGTGAGCGCCGCACTGGCGGAGACTTTGACGCGGGGGCAGCGGCGACAGCGACTCCCGGCAGCGCTGACTCAGGGCTGCACGCCGTACTGCAGCACGAAGTCCAGCACCTCCGACAGCGACGCGGTGGCCATGGCGATGCAGGTGTCGGCCGCCCCGTAGTAGAGCCGGAGCTCGTCGGTCTCGGGCACGTGGATCAGCCCGCACGGGAACACCACCCCGGGCACGTCGCCGACCAGCTCGTAGGACTCGCTCGGACCGAGCACCCACTCCTCGCAGCGCCGGATGACCCGGCTGGGGTCGTCCAGGTCGAGCAGCGCCAGACCGGCGCGGTAGAGCGCCCCGGCCACCGTCTGCCGAACCCCGTGGTAGACCAGCAGCCAACCTTCGGGGGTCTCCATCGGCGGGGCCCCGATGCCGATCCGGGCCGAGTCCCACCAGCCACCCTCGCGGGCGGCGAGGACCGGTTCGGGGGCGCTCCAGCTGTGCAGGTCGGGCGAGCGGGACAGCCAGACGTCGGCCCGCGCGGTGAGGGCGGTGACCGGGCGGTGGAACAGCACCCACTCGCCGTTGACCCGGCGGGACAGCAGCGCACCGTTCTTGTCCTCCGGTGCGCGGACCATGCCCAGCCGCTCCGCGGTCTGGAAGTCCCTCGTCTTGGACAGCGACAGACTCGGTCCGCCGGGGCCGAACGAGGTGTAGGCGATGATCCAGGCGTCGAGCTCCTCGACGTACGTCAGCCGGGCGTCCTCCAGCCCCCACTCCTCGTGCCGGACGCCGGGGGTCGGCGCCAGCAGCGGGGTCGACTCCACGATCCAGTTGGAGAACCCGTCGTGCGAGCGGGCCACGGTCAGGTCGCTGAAGCCCCGGCGGTCCTCCACCCGGCACAGCAGCACGGTGGTGCCGTCGACCAGGGCCGCGCCGGCGTTCATCACCGCGTTGATCGTGTACGGCCACCGCTGCGGCGTCAGCAGCGGGTTGGCGGGATGGCGGCGGAAGAGGCCCTCGCTGAGGGCGCTCGAGGAGGAGGGCATGACGGCCAACGTACGGGGGTGGTCGGGCCGACCGCGGCACCTCGGGCCGTGCCGCGCTGATTCGTCGCCCGTCGACCCGGGCGAGTGGTCAGTGCGGCACGTCGGAGAACTGCAGCCCGGCCCCGTTCAACGCGATCAGGGCCTGCAGAAACGCGAGCGTGGACTCGGCGCCCTCGTTCTGGTTCAACCCGCCCGGGCCGATGCCGTCGTGGCAGCCTCCCGAGGCGAAGTCGTAGACGGCGGTCTCGTAGCGGTTCCGGCCGAGGAACCACTCGAACGTGTGCACCGCCTCCAGCCCGTAGCGGCGGTCCTTGGTCCACGCCATGATCTCGACCAAGGCCTCCACCAGCGCGGCCACCTCCAGCGGCTGCTCGTCGCCCTCGCCCGTCACCGGGACCGGGTGCAGCTGCAGCCGCCACTGGTTGCCGACCATCTGGACGCTGCTGGTGTCGATGCCGCACTGCTGCGCGTACCAGTCGAGAGCCTCGATCCCGGCCCGCTGCCAGTCCGGCTCGTCCAGCCGGAAGCCGGCGGCGATCAGGGCCTGCGGCAAGCGGGCGTTGTCGTAGCTCAGCACGCCCTCGAACCAGCGCCACTCGTCGGTGCGCGCGCCGTTGTACCAGTCGTACAGGCGGAGGGCGAGCACCCGGAGCAGCCGGTCGAGCGGCTCGGACCGGAACGCGTCGTCCAGCCGGGACAGGCCGATCACGGTGAACGCCACCTGCCGGGGACTGAGGGAGGTGAGCAGCGTCGGGGCCATCTCCTCCAGCAGCCGCAGGCAGGGCGGCGCCTCGGGTCGGGCCGGGATGGCCCCGACCACCTCGCCCAGTGCCCAGGCCGCGCGGCCCAGGTGATCACCCTCGTCGGCGTCCTCGACCCAGCGGCGGTCGTACGTCATGAAGTTGTGCATGCCGGTCGGGGAGGAGTCCCAGGCGTGCTGCAGGAAGGCCAGCGCCGAGTGCAGGATGCGGGTGTACTGCGGGTCCTCGAGCTGCCGGGCGAGCCCGAGCGCGGCCACCGCGAGCCGGGCCACGTCGTCCACGCAGTAGCCGGTCGAGCGGTTGGCCACGACGCCGTTGGCGTGCTGGATGATCCCGACGTCGTCGACGAGGTTGAGCAGGTGGTCGGTGCGGATGGTCGGCGCCCGGTAGGCGTGCGGTCCGGGATCGGCCCCCGGCACGGGTCCCAGCTCGGCAGCCTCGGCCAGCACCTCCAGGGTGGTGGCGGCGATCCGCGTCCAGGCCAGCCCGCTGCCGACCCGGCGGGCCTCGTCCCGGGCCCGGGCCAGGTCGTCGGGGTGGTCGAGCAGGGCGAGCACGGCGGCGGACATGGCGGCCGGGTCGTCGAAGGGCACCAGCACGCCCGCGCCGGAGGCCAGCAGGTCCTCGGCGTAGTAGTAGGGGGTGGAGACCACCGGGCAGCCGGCGGCGACGGCGAAGGTCAGGGCGCCGGAGACGATCTGCTCCCTGGACCGGTACGGGGTCAGGTAGAGGTCGGTGGAGGCCAGCAGCACCGCGAGCTCGGCCTCGGTGAAGAAGCGGTCGAGGAAGTGCACGTGCTCGGTCAGCCCCAGCTCGCGCACCTGGCGCTCCAGCCCCAGCCGGTAGCTCTCGCCCTCGTGCTTCACCACCTCGGGGTGGGTCTGGCCGGCGACCAGGTAGAGCACCTCCGGGTGCGCGGCCACGATGGCGGGGAGGGCCGCGATGGCCAGCTCGATGCCCTTGCCGGCGGAGATCAGCCCGAAGGTGGACAGCACCGTGCGGCCCTCGAGCCGCTCCAGCGCGACCTGCGAGATGTGCTCCGGCGGGGCCTCGCCGGCGTGGGCGTCGACCAGCACCTTGGGGGCCCCGTGCGGCAGCACCCGTACCCGCTCCGGCGCCACGATGCCCGCGTCGACGACCATCCGCCGGGCCGTCTCGGTGAACACGGTGACCAGGGTGGCCCGGTCGCAGAGCGCCCGCAGGGTGTCGGCCTGGCGCTCCGACGGCTCGGACAGGACGGTGTGCAGGGTGACGACCAGGGGCTGCTCGAGCTCCTCGGCCAGGGAGACCACGAACGCGCCCGCGTCGCCGCCGAAGATCCCGTACTCGTGCTCGATCAGCACCACGTCGGTGCCGCGGGAGGTCAGGTCGGCGGCGACGGCTGCGTAGTCGCTGCGGACGTCCTGACGGATCGAGGCCACCACCTCGGGCGCGGCGGCCTGCTTGGAGTCGCGGACGATGGAGACGATCTCTATCGGCACCGTCGGGTCGGCTTCGACCAGGGCCTCCCGCAGGTCGTGGGAGAACATCCCGATGCCGCACGGTCGCGGGGGGTAGGTCGTCACGACTGCCACGCGCATCGCGCACCTCTTCTCAGCCTCAGGAGGCGTCAGTCTCGCACCGCCCGTCCGGGTGCGGACGGCGGGAGGTGGACCGTCCCCGGGCTGCCCTCGGCGGGCGGTGTACCCCTCGTCGCGGCCGTCAAACATGCGCGACGATCTTTCTCGCGTTGCGGCCGGGTCCGGTCGCCGGGGCCGTGGTCCCGACGCCGGCCCGGGCACTACGGTCGGCGTGTGCAGCGCACTCCTCTGGCCCGCGTCCTCGTGCTCGGGATCCTCGTGCCGGCCCTCGGTCTGTGGGCGGTGATCCTCGGCTTCGGGCTGCTGCTCACCGGGCCGCTGGCCACCGCCGCGCAGAGTGAGAACAGCATCAACACCGGGGTGGCCGCCGGACGCTCGAACACCTGGAACACCATCACCTTCTTCTGGTCCCACATCGGCAACACCGAGATCGTCATCGGCACCTGCCTGCTGGTGTCGGCCCTGGTGTTCTGGGGCACCCGCGACTGGCGGTTCGCGGTCATCCCGCCCTTCGCCCTGCTCACCGAGGCGATCGTCTTCGGCACCGTCTCCGTCCTGGTCGGCCGCCCCCGCCCGCCGGTGTCCGAGCTCGATCTCGCGCCGCCGACCACCAGCTACCCCAGCGGGCACGTCGGCGGGACCACGGCCGTCTACCTCGCCTTCGCCCTGATGGC
>JBMDXL010000270.1:0-8197 GCA_048594465.1 Microlunatus sp.
TCGCCGAGCTGGTGGACGTGGTGGCCAAGAACGGGGCGCTGCTGCTCAACATCGGGCCCAAGCCGGACGGCACGATCGCGGCACCGGAGCAGGACCTGCTGCGGGAGATCGGGAGGTGGTTGGCGGTCAACGGCGAGGCGATCTACGGCACCAGCCCCTGGTCGGTGGCGGGGGAGGGACCGACCGAGCAGCGCCGGGGCTACTTCACCGACGCCACTGCGACGGGCTGGACGGGGGCGGACCTGCGCTTCACCAGTCGCCGTGGTGTGGGTGGTGACTACGTCTACGCCACCACCCTGGCCCGGCCGAGCGAGTCCGCGCTGGTGATCCGCGGCCTGGGGCGGGGTTCCGGTCTGGTCGGCGAGCTGGCCGACGTCCGGGTCCTCGGTCACGACGGCGAGCTGGTCTGGCACCAGGAGCCCGACGGGCTGCGGGTGGAGCTGCCGGAGCTGACCGGCGACCACGGCATCACGGTCCGGGTGCGCCTCAGCCCACCCGCGACGGCGCCGCGGCACTCCTTCCCGCTCTGAGCGGGCGGGGGGCCGGCGGCCGGGGGGCCGGGCCGACCGAGTCCCGCAGCACCAGCTCGGGGGCCACGTCGACGATCACGTCCGTCATCGGCTGGCCGTTCAGCGCGTCGTGCAGCATGGCCAGGGACTGGCGTCCCTGGTCGTAGACGGGGAGCTTGACCGTGGTCACCGGAGGCCACGAGTGGTTGGCCGTCCAGGCATCCTGGACGGCCACCACCGAGACGTCCTCGGGGATGCGCAGCCCTCGGCCCCGCAGCGCGGTCAGCACGGCCAGCGACGCGTTGACGTTGGCCACCACCAGGCCGGTCGGGCGGGTGCGCTCCGAGCGCCGGGCGAACAGCGACGTGACGGCGGCCTCGGCCGATCCGGGGTCGTAGCCCTCGTGGGACACCGGCAGCCGGCTCGGGTCCAGACCGGCGCGCTCGGCGGCCGCGGTGAAGCCGAGCTGACGCCGCCGGGCGGTCTCGGAGGTGGGCAGGCCGTTCACCATCGCCAGCCGGCGGTGCCCGTGGCTCAGCAGGTGCTCGGTGGCCAGCTCGGCCGCGTGCCGGTCGTCGATCATCACACTGCCCGGTCGCTCCGGCAGCCGCGAGTTGATCAGCACGACCGGAGCCCGGCCCACCCGGGTGGCCAGATCGGCGTCGGTCTCGTCGTCCCGCCCCTGGAGCAGGAACCCGTCCACCCGACCCTCGCTGACCAGGCTGGACAGCTCGCGGCGCTCACCCAGGGACTCCGACCGGGCCAGCAGCAGGGTGTAGCCGAGGCGACGGGCCTCGTCCTCGACGCCGCGCAGCATCGGTCCGAAGATGGGGTTGGTCAGCACGGGCAAGGCCAGGGCGATGGTGTTGGTCCGGGCCAGGCGCAGGGCCCGGGCGGCGTAGTGGGGTTGGTAGCCGAGGGCGTCGGCCACCTTCTTCACCCGACGCTGGGTCTCGTCGGTGGCCCGCAGGGCGGGGTCGTCGTTGAGGATCCTCGAGACCAACCCGATCGACACCCCGGCCTCGCGCGCGATGTCGGCCAGTCTCACCATCGCTGCATGCTATCCGCGGGTCGCGTCCGCGCCGGTCCGTCTCGGCTGCGTCCGCTGCTCGACCAGGCTGTAGACGTGCGGGAGCACCTGTCCCGCCGGGCCCGGACCCGACACCTGGACGAACCGCTCGACGAAGCGACCGATGTCCGCCTGCCACGCGTGGTTGGCGGGGTCGTCGGCCAGCGCCTCGTTGGCCGCCAGCCAGTCGTCGCAGTCGACCAGGTGGAACAGGTCCCGACCGCTGCGCCAGATCGACCAGTCGTGGATGCCGATCCGGACGAAGGTGCGGACCAGGTCCTCGGGGATCTGCTGGTGGCGGGTGTCGTAGTCGTCCTCGGCGCCGGCGTGCAGCACGGAGTGCAGGGCGATGATCACGGGAGCTCCTCGGGGGTCGACGGTGATGGAGAGCGGGCGGGCGTACGGTGTCGAGCACCCGGTCGGCGGTGGCGGAGACCCGACCCGGGCGCCCGCTCCATCTCACCGACCGCCGAGGCCGGAGATGTTCGCCCCTTCGATGAACGTCCGCTGGGCGAGCAGGAAGATGATCAGGATGGGCAGCAGGGTCACCAGGGCGACGGCCATCATCTGGTTGTAGTAGGTCTGGTACTGCCCCTGGAACAGCTGCAGACCCAGGGCCAGGGTGAACTTCTCCTGCGAGCGCAGGTAGATGATCGGGGCCAGCAGGTTGTTCCAGTTGCCCACGAACGCGAAGATCGCGATGGTGGCGATGGCGGGCTTCGCCTGCGGCAGGATCACCGACCACATGGTCCGCAGGTAGCCCGCGCCGTCGATCCGGGCGGCCTCGTCGTACTCCCGGGGGATGGTCATGAAGAACTGTCGCAGCAGGAAGATGAAGTAGGCGTAGCCGAACCAGGCCGGCAGGATGAGCGGCCAGAAGGTGTTCACCATGCCGAGCTTGCTGAACGCGATGAAGGTCGGCACCAGCGTCACCTCGAACGGGATCATCATGGTGGCGAGCATCAGCGCGAAGGCCACCTTCTTGCCCCGCGCCTCCATCCGGGCGAAGGCGTACGCCGGCAGGATGCAGGACACCATGTTGCCCATCACGGCGAGCACGGTGATGATCAGCGTGTTCAGCAGGAAGGTGTTGAAGGGCAGCACCGTCCAGCCCTCGATGAAGTTCTGCCACTGGGGAGACGCCGGCAGGATCGTCGGCGGGAAGGTGAAGACCTCGTCGGACTGCTTCAGCGCGGTGCTCACCATCCACAGGAACGGCAGCAGGAATGCGGCCGCGCCGATGATGAGCATGGCGTAGATCGAGGTCCGCCAGAGCCTGACCTTGGGGTTGCCGGCGGCCGAGGGGCCACGGGCCTGGGTCGAGACGCGCATCAGGGCCTCACTTGCCGTCGTAGTAGACCCACCGCTTGGCCAGCACGAACTGGACCGCGGTGATGATCATGATGAACACGAAGAGCACCCAGGACAGTGCCGCCGCGTAGCCGAAGTCGAAGTACTGGAACGCCTGCCGGTAGATGTAGAGACCGATGACCAGGGTGGAGTTCTCCGGACCGCCGGGGGGCACGCCGGGTCCACCGGTCATCACCAGGATCAGCACGTACGCCTGCAACGACGCGATCAGACCGGTGATCACGTTGAAGAAGATCACCGGGCTCATCATCGGCACCGTGACGTGGATGAACCGGGACCACGCGCCGGCGCCGTCGATCCGTGTCGCCTCGTAGAGGGTGGAGGGGATCGACTGCAGACCGGCCAGGTAGATCACGATCGTGTTGCCCGCGCCCCACACGGTCATGATGACCAGACCGGGGATGGCCCAGCTGGGGGACTGGAGCCAGAGCGGCCCCTGGATGCCCACCCAGCCGAGCACCAGGTTGATCAGGCCGAAGTCGGGATCGAGGATGTTCTTCCACAGCAGGGCGGTGGCGATGCCCGCGACCACCGACGGCAGGTAGAAGACCATCCGGAAGAACCACAGCCCGTGCACGTTCTGGTTGAGCAGCAGGGCGATCAGCAGGGTGAACACGACGCTGAGCACCACCGAGGCCACGCCGAAGTAGATCGTGTTGACCATCGTCTGGTAGAACAGCGGGTCCTGCACGAGGCGGGTGTAGTTGGCCAGCCCGATGAAGTTGGGCGGGCTGAGCAGCGAGTAGTCGGTGAGGCTGAGCACGGCCGAACCGACCAGGGGACCGAAGCCGAAGACGACGAAGCCGATGATCCAGGGGATGAGGAACAGCCAGAACCGGCGTTCTTCCATCCGGGCCTGCTGGTTGCGGGGTCGGCCCCGGCGTACGCCCCGACCGGAGCGGAGCCCGGACAGCTCCCGCTCCGCCCCCACCGGGCTGGTGCGCAGCACCATCCCGGCGGGGACCTCGGACGCGCGTTCGGCCGACCCGTCGTTGGTGGTCACGACCGGACGTTCGTCGCGGTGACGGACGTCAGGTCGCGACCACTAGCCCGCATTCTTGGCCAGGATCGGGGTCATCGCGGCGGCGATCTGGTCCAGCCCGTCCTTGAGGTCGAGCTTGCCGGCCACCACCCGGTCCCAGATCGGCGTGGCCGCGGTGAGCGCCTCGGTCGTCTGGGGCAGGTAGAGGATGTCGCCACTGCCGTACTCGTTCAGCACCGGCAGGATCTGGTCGGCACCGGGTGCCGCCAGCTCGCTGTCGACGTAGAACGGCCAGGCCGACGACCGGGAGGGCGATCCACGACCCGTCGAGGCCCACATGAAGTTCTGGCCCGCCTCCGAGATGTACTCGTTGAGGTAGATCCAGGTGGCGTCCTTCTGGTCGCTGGACTCGGTGATCGCGTAGCCGCTGCCCTCGGCCGCGGTCGACCGCTTGACCGGACCCGACGGCCACTTGGCCATCGACCACTCGAACTTGGCCATCGACTGCAGCTGCGGCGTGCCCCAGGTCCCGTTGAGCTGGAACGCCGCCCGGCCGGCCACGAACGGGTCCGGGGTGACGGCGGCGGCCTGTGCCGACGTCGGTACGGCCTTGGCGTCGCGGAGCTCCTGCCAGTAGGTCATCGCCTCCACGGCGGCGGGCTCGTTGATCACGCACGCGGTCTGGGTGTCGTTCACGAAGCGCGCGCCGAAGGGGAACAGCCACGGCGGGGCGAGGTCGGAGGAGGTGGGCGCGGGTCCGCCGGCGATGCCCCAGATCCGGCCGTCGCCGGCCGCCGCGACCTTGAGGGCCGCCGCCTTGAGATCGTCAATCGTCCAGGCGTCGGTGGGCTCGTCGATCCCGTTCTTGGTCAGCAGGTCCTTGTTGTAGAACAGCATCAGCGGCCCGCAGTCGTACGGCACGGCGTACAGGTCGCCGTTGGCCAGGAACGGTGTGGTGGACGGCTTGGTGAAGTCGTCCATCTTGAAGTCGGTCTGCGCGCCGATGTAGTCCTTCAGGTTGTGGAAGACCCCCTGGCGGACGAAGGTCTGGATCCAGCTGAAGTGCTGGTACATCAGGTCGGGCAGGCTGCCACCGGCGGCCGCGGTGACGTACTTCTTCTGGAAGTCGCCCCAGGCGGTGTTCTCGATGGTGACCGAGATGTTGGGGTGGCGCTCGGTGAAGAACTTGTCGAACTGCTTCTGCCGCTGCAGGAAGGTCGAGTCCCAGGCGTGCGCCACGGTGATCGACACCTTGGAGCTCGGCTCCGGCGGGATCGTCGCCGGCCACTTCAGCGAGTCGTTGAGCGCCTTGGCCGCGTCATCGGGGTACTGCCCGTTGACCACCTGACCGCTCTGGGCCTGCTCGCCGGCCTGGGTCTGCGGGGTCCGCTCCTGACCGCAGGCGGCCAGCACCGTGGGGAGCGAGGCGGAGAACCCGAGGGCGGCTGCCACCTGCATCAGCCGGCGTCGGGAGAAGGCTGCGGGGAGTGGATCTGAACCCGCGGTACTGCCGTTCATTGAGGCTCCTTTGCCATGGGACGACCGGGATCGTGCAGCCCTCGACAGGGTCGGAACCCTGGGAGGTAGCAGCAGGCTAGACCCAGGACCCTCTATTGATCAAACGTTTGTCTGTTAATGTTTCGGCACGATCCGGCAGCCCGACCGCGATGGCGCGGTCGGCTGGTCGACGACCCTTCCGTGGGCTGTCGGGCGAGGACGGAGCTGTCATGGACACCCCTGGAACCGCCGACGCAGCCGAGCAGCCCGATCTGCCTCTGGCCGGAGTGCGGGTGCTCGACTTCAGCCAGTTCCTGGCCGGTCCGGTGGCGGCGCTGCGGCTCGCCGACCTGGGCGCCACGGTGATCAAGATCGAGCGGCCGGTCGGTGGCGACATCGGTCGCAACCTGGCCTTCGCGGGTCGCCGGTTCGACGGCGACACCATCTCCTTCCACGCCATGAACCGCAACAAGCTCGGTGTCACCGCCGATCTCAAGGACCCGGCGGACCTGGCCTGGGTGCGTCGGTTGGTCGAGCACGCCGACGTCCTGGTGGAGAACTTCCGACCGGGGGTGATGGCCCGGCTGGGTCTGGACGTGGCGTCCGTCGCGGCTCTCAACCCTCGGCTGGTCTACGCCAGCGCCAGCGGGTACGGCGACACCGGCCCGTGGCGCGACCGGCCCGGACAGGACCTGCTGGCCCAGTCCATCAGCGGGCTGCCCTGGCTCAGCGGCGGTCGCGACGACGGACCGGTGCCGATGGGCCTGTCGGTGGCCGACCACCTGACCAGCTGCCACCTGGCCCACGGGGTGACCGCGCTGCTGTTCCGCCGGGAGCGCACCGGTCGGGGCGGGCTGGTCCAGACGAGTCTGCTGGAGTCGATGCTGGACCTGCAGTTCGAGCTGCTCAGCACCCACCTCAACGACACCTCGGTCACCGTGTCCCGGGGCGGGCCGCACGCGGCCCACGCGTTCCTGCCGGCGCCGTACGGCACCTACCGCACCGCCGACGGCTACCTGGCTCTGGCCATGAACCCGGTGCCGCGTCTCGGGCGCCTGCTCGGTCTGCCCGAGCTGGAGGCGTACGTCGACGAGCAGCAGTGGTGGGACCACGCGGACGAGATCGCGGAGCGGCTGACCACGCGGCTGGCCACCGCCACCACCGAGCACTGGCTGTCCGTGCTGGACGCCGCCGACGTCTGGTGCGCCCCGGTGCTGACGCTGGAGCAGCTGGTGGCCAGCGAGGGGTTCGCGGCGATCGGGATGACCCAGCAGGTGCACCGGGACGGTGCGGTCGGGACCGCGCCGGGGTTGACCACCACACGCAGCCCGATCCGGGTGGACGGTCACGTGCTCCGCAGCGACCGGGCCGCCCCGCGCCTGGGTGAGCACGACGAGCAGGTCCGTCGCGAGCTCACCCCCGCGTCCGACCCCCTGGCGGTCTCGCGGTGAGCGGGACGAGCGGCGAGCACCCACCCGACGCCGTCACCGGGGGGCCGGCGCCGCTGCGGGTGATCACCTGGGAGCACGAGCGCGGCTGCGGCAGCCTGCGGGCGGCGGCCGCACGGCACCACCGGTCGACCGGGGTGCCGGTGGAGGTGGACGCCCGTTCGCTGCAGGCCTTCGCCGACGCCCCGCTGGACCAGACCACGCAGGGCTACGACCTGGTGGTGCTGGACCACCCGCACATCCCCGGAGCCGCGGCCGAGGGTCTGCTCGTGGCGCTGGACGGCGCCGGCCACGACGACGAGCTGGCCGAGCTGGCGCGGCACTCCGTCGGTGCGTCCCACGCCAGCTACACCCACGCGGGTCGCCAGTGGGCGCTCGCCCACGACGCGGCGGCCCAGGTCGCGGCCTACCGCCCCGACCTGCTCGGCGAGGCTCCCCGGACCTGGGCCGAGGTGCTGGACCTGGCCCGGGACGGTCGGGTGCTGTGGCCGGCGAAGCCGATCGACGCGTACTCCAGCCTGAGCACGCTCGCGGCCCACCTGGGTGCCCGGCCGCCGGTCGGGACCGACACCTACCTGCCCGGGACCGTGGTGCGCGAGTGCCTCGCGCTGCTGCACGAGCTGACCGCGCTGGTGCCGCCGGAGTGCCTGAGCCTGAACCCGATCGAGGTGGCCGAGCGCCTGGTCGAAGGGGACCGGTTCGCGTACGCGCCGCTGCTGTTCGGCTACACGAACTACGCCCGCGCCGGCTACCGACGCCACCGCCTGCGCTACGTGGACATGCCGGTGCTGACCCCGGGCGCGGCGCCGGTGGGGTCGCTGCTGGGGGGCGCCGGGATCGCCGTCGTGGCAGGGACGCGCCAGCAGGAGAAGGCCGTCGACTTCGCCTTCTGGGTGGCCGGGGTCGAGGCACAGACAGGGGTCTACTTCGACGGCGGCGGTCAGCCGGGGCACGCGCTCGCCTGGGACGACGACCGGTTGAACCGCGAGACCGGTGACTTCTTCCGGGGCACGCGCGCGACCCTGGAGGGGGCGTGGACGCGACCGCGAGAGGTCGGCTTCGTCGACTTCCAGGACACGGTCGCCCCGTTGGTCACCGACTGCCTCGCCGGCCGGCTGGACGATGCCAGTCTGATCAGGGCGCTGGACGCCGCGAGCGCGCGGTACCTCAGCGGGCCCGAGGAGCTCACCCGACAGGAGGCGAACCGTGCGCACGGTTGAACGCTGGTGGCAGGACTTCGCGGTGGGGGAGGTGCGCCGGACGACCGGCCGCACGATCACCGAGGCCGACATCGTGCTGCACGCCGGTCAGACCGGTGATC
>JBMDXL010000271.1:0-2858 GCA_048594465.1 Microlunatus sp.
GACCAGCAGCCGCGCCACGGACTCCCCGATGCCACTGGCGGCGCCGGTGACCACCACCGCTCCAACGCGCCCCTGGACCTCAGCCACCCCGTCGACCTCAGCCACCCCGTCGACCTCACCCACCCTGTCGACCTCACCCACCCTGTCCACCACACCAACCAAGTGCCCGGGAGCGCCTCGTGAGCCCACTGCCGAACGACGTCCGCGTCGACCACGCGACCCCGACCGGCGGGGTCGCGGGCTTCGTCCGCCTGACCACCGGTCTGGGCGACCACGGCCCGGACGGGACCACCCTGGTCACGGTGCGCTGGCCGGGCCGGTCCACCGCGATCGAGTGGCTCTACCCGTTCTCCTGGGACCACGGGGACCGGGGGGTGGTCACCGCCACCCGCGAGCTGGCCCCCGGCACCCGCCTCTGCCTGCACGCCGGCCCGTACGGCACCGCCGACGCCGCCGCGCACCGCGACGGCGTGCCGATGGAGTTCCCGGTGACCGGTGACGGCCACCGCTACCGGGCCGACGAGGTGCCGCCGCCCCGCCCCGACGACGACCACCAGGACGCGGCCGGCTGGCTGGTGGCCCGCGCCGGTGACCGCTTCGTCTGCCTGGCCTGGGAGTACAGCGGCCACCTGATCATGACCGTGGACGTCACCGCCGACGACGTGGTGATCACCGCCCTGCTGCCGGCCGACACCTTCGCCCCGACGCCGGGTTCCCGCTCCGGACCGGGGCCCACGGGGTGGTTGGCGGTGGGCCCGGGCGGCCTCGACGACGGTGCCGCCGCCCTGCGCCGTCTGGCCAGCGCGGAGATGATCACCCGACCCGATCTGTCCGCGATCCCGGGACCACCGGGATTCCCCTGTCTGGTGGCGAACTCCTGGGGAGTGCAGGAGAACACGTCGACCACGCGGATCCTGGCCATGATGGACGCCACCGCAGCCGTCGGGGCGGAGGTGTTCGTCGTGGACAAGGGCTGGGAGCGCTCGGTCGGCGACTGGCACGCCAACGACCGGTTCCCCTCGGGTCTGGCGTCGCTGTCGGAGGAGGCCCGCCGCCGCGGGATGGGTTTCGGTGTCTGGTGCGGGTGGGGCAATGCCGATCCCCGGTCCCCCGTCGCGCTGCAGCACCCTGACTGGCTGGCGACCTGGCGCGGGCACATCCCCGTGCTCAGCTTCGACAACCACGGTCTCTGCCTCGGTCACGACCCGGCCCGGGACTGGGTGCTCGCCGAGCTCACCCGACTGGTCACCGACGCCCGCCTCACCTGGCTGCTGCACGACTTCGAGACCATCGCCCGGTGCGACTCCGACCAGCACACCCACGACCCCGGCGCGGGTGAGCACGCCGCCGAAGCCGCCTTCCACCACATCCTGCGGACCCTGGCCGCCCGCTTCCCGCAGCTGGTGCTCGAGAACTGCTGGAACGGCGTGCGTCCCCTCGACCTCGCCATGATCAGGAGCCACCACACCACGATCACCGAGGACCACTGCCGGACCCACCCCAACACCCTGGCCAAGGCCGGTCTCGGTCGCTACCTGCCGCTGGACTGGCAGAGCGCCTACATGGGGGCCGAGGAACGCGAGGGCCGGGCGCGGTTCGCCCCGTACGTGGTCGGCGGCCCGTGGGTGCTGATGGACGACCCGGAGACCTGGACCGACCAGCAGCGGACCGACCTGAGCCGAGCGGCTGAGGTCTACAAGGCCTGGCGCGGCGCGCTGCGGGACGCCCGGGTGTCCCGGCCCCCGACCTCCCCGGACGGGGTCGACCCGGTGCTGGCCACCGTCGACGACGGCCGGGCCCTGCTCGCGGTCAGCGCTCCCCCGGCGATCGGCGAGGTGACGGTGGGCCTCGGTCTGGCCGGACGGTACCGGGTGCGCGACGAGTGGTCGGACCGGGAGACCGAGAGACTGCTCGACGGCTCACCCGTACGGATCGACCTGGCCGACGGGGGTGCGCTCTGGAGCCTCGCCCCGGTCGAGACAGCACCGGCTCCGTGAGAGCCGGAGCGCTCCCGGTGCGGTGACGTCACCAGCAGGTGAAGCCGCCGTCGACCAGCAGGTCGACGCCGGTGCAGAAGCCGGCCGCGTCACCGAGCAGGAAGATCACCGGACCCACGATCTCCTCGACCGTGGCCATCCGCCCCAGCGGGGTGTCGGCCTCGAAGGTCCGCACCCGCTCGGCCACCTCGGGTCGGGTGTTCATCGGGGTGGCGGTGTAGCCGGGACTGACGGCGTTCACCCGGAGACCGCGGTCGGCCCACTCCATGGCCAGGCTCCGGGTGAGCTGCACGACACCGGCCTTGGCCGCGTTGTAGTGCGCCTGCTGCAGACCCCGGTTGACGATCGACCCCGACATCGACGCGATGTTGACGATGGACCCGCGGCCGTGGTGCAACATCGCCCGCGCCTCGGCCTGGCAGGACAGGAAGACCCCGGTCAGGTCGATGTCCACCACCCGCCGCCACTGGTCCAGCGGCATCTCCTCGGCCGGGGCCGCGTCGGCGATCCCGGCGCTGTTCACCGCCAGCGACAGCGGCCCCAGCTCGGTTTCGGTCCGGTCCACCGCCGCCGTGAGCGCGTCGGCCACGGTCACGTCGCCCGGCACGGCAATCGCCCGGCCACCGGCCGCGACGACCGCGCCGACGACCTCGTCCACCCCAGGGCCGGGACGGTCGACACAGGCCACGGCCGCCCCCGAGGCTGCCAGTCCGAGGACCACGCCGCGGCCGATCCCGCTGGCCGCCCCGGTGACCAGCGCCGTCCGGCCGTCGAGCCGGAAGTCGGGAGCCCCGCTCATCGGGCGGGCTCCGCGACCAGGGCCCGGGCGGCGTCGGCGATGCCGTCGGGTGACATGCCGTA
>JBMDXL010000272.1:0-1715 GCA_048594465.1 Microlunatus sp.
ACACCAACGAGTGCGTCTTCCGCAAGCTCAAGACGGGCGGCAACTACAGCTTCCGCGTCCAGGCGGTCAACCGCGTCGGTGGCAGCGAGTGGAGCAACCTGTCCCGCTCGGCCCGGGCCGACACGCAGCCCGGGCGGGTGCCGGACATCCGGATGACCGGTCGCGACGACGGCCAGATCACCATCGCCTGGGACAAGCCGTCCACCAACACCTCGAGGATCCTCGACTACACGATCACCTGGCCGGGCGGCGGGCCCGCCGTGGTCGACGGCCGCACGACGAGCTACACCGCGATCGGGCTGGACCACAACAAGACCTACGAGTTCACCGTCAAGGCGCAGAACCAGGTCGGCTACTCGCTGCCGCGGACGTCGGCGCCGATGCAGCCCCTCGGCACGCCGCCCGCCCCGGCGGCCCCGGCGGTGATCGACCTGGAGGCCGGCGCCAACCAAACCACCATGAGGATCGGCTGGTCGGCCGTGCTGCCCGAGGGGCCCGGCCCCACGGTCTACACCGTCAGCTACTCCAACGGCGTCACCGCGGGGACCGTGCCCGGCTGCCAGCGCCTGGCCTCGCTGACCTGCACCCACTCCGGCGTGCCCTACGACGGCACGACCTACACCTACACCGTCGTCGCGGCCAACCAGCCGGGTGACCAGCCCGGCAAGCGCTCCCAGCCGAGCGCAGGGACGCCCATCGAGGCTGTCGGTCGCCCGGCGGCCTGGGGCGCGTTCGACGTCTACCCCACCGGCACCAGCCAGGAGGCCGAGGTCAGGTACACGGTGCCCGACTCCCGCGGCGACGTCAGCAGGGTCGACATCCTGGTGGCGGGGGGAGTCGTCCGCTCCATCCCGCAGCAGACCGGCACCAACACCCAGCGGATCCCGACGCCCAGCAACGAGCAGCCCTACTCCGTCCAGCTCCGCGTGTGCAACGAGGACGCCCCGGCGGGTTGCACCCTGAGCGGGGTGCAGAACGTGCAGAGCTTCGGTCGCCTCGACGACGCGCTCGGGTCGATCCAGCCCGTCGTCAACGGCAAGTCGATCCAGTGGGTGGTGTCAGGCACCAGCAACGGCGACCCTGCGGTCGTGGAGTACGAGATCCGCAACAAGGGCGGCGGCAGCACCGGCATCCAGCGGTTCCGGCCCACGGGAGTCGGGGCCTTCAGCTTCACCACCCCGGCGTTCAGCACCGAGAACTGGGCCCAGGAGCAGGAGATCTTCGTGACCGTCAGCGACGACGCACCAGGCGGTCGCGGCCAGGACTCGGGTTCGAGCAGCGTCAACTCCGCGCCGCCGCCGCCACCGACGATCGGCATCAGCCGCGGTGACCGCTGCCAGGACGGCTCTGCCGACCAACCGGCGTGCGCGGACGCTGTCGACGTCGCCGCCGGCAGGACCTGCACCGCCGACACCTGTGCCTATGCCGTCATCACCATCAGGTTCGCCGAGGGCACAGCGACCAACTGGAACTGTGACTTCGACAAGTTCTGGCCCCGGCGCTCCAAGGGCGGCTCGGGTGACTTCTCCGGGCAGGTCGACGCCTACTACGCCTCGGGCGAGCAGGTCGTCGGCAACTGCACCTTCGCCAACGGGCTGGGCAAGGTCGTCTTCAACACACCGTTCCCGTAGCGCGCCGCCCGCCGCCGCACCGATCCGTCCCACACCACCAGGAGCACCTCTTGACGATCAGCCACGAACAGGCCGAGTGGTTCA
>JBMDXL010000273.1:0-1510 GCA_048594465.1 Microlunatus sp.
GGGCCGGCGGGCGGGGGGGGGGGGGGGGGCCGGGGGTCCCCCCCGTCGGGGGGGGGGGCGGGGGCCCCCCCCGCCCCACCGCGGCGTCGTGGTCGTCCACGTCCATGGTCACCGTCCGGGCCCCGCAGGCTCTGGCCAGCGCGGTGACGGCGCGGACGGCCTCGGCGTCCGCGCGTCGGTGCGGGGTGATCACCCAGGTGCGGTCGGTGAAGAGGTCGCCGCGGGCACCGGTCGGGCCGGAGTGCTGGGTGCCGGCCATCGGGTGCGAGCCGACGTAGCGGTGCAGCTCGCGATGGCCCCAGACGGTGGCCAGGACCTCGGCCTTGACCGAGCCGACGTCGGTGACCACGGCGTTCGGGTACGTCTCCAGGGCTTCCCGGACCACCGCCGAGAGGGCCCGCGGCGGTACCGCCACCACCACCAGGTCCACGTCCTCGACCGGCGGCGCGGTCAGCGAACCCGACCCCAGGGTCTCCGCCACCCGGGCGTGGCTGGACTTGGCGTCCCGCAGGTGGACCGGCCATCCCTGGGCCGTGAGGGCGCTGCCGATGGACGCCCCGATCAGGCCGACGCCGATCACCACGACCCGGGGGTGCGTGGCGGACGCCGACCGGTCCGGTCGGGCGGTGGTCACTCCTCCGGGTGCCCGAGCTCGGTCTCGCGCACCTCCGTCGGCGGCAGGGCCGGCGGGGCCTCGGGTCCCGGATCGGGCGGCACCGTCCCGTCGGTGAGCAGCCGGGTCAGCCACTCGCCCTTGATCCGTCGGAACTTGCGCGGCAGGGCCCGGGTGCGGTCGAGGACGGCGACCTCCAGCGCGGCCGCCCCCAGCTCGCGGGGAGCCGCGCTCGGTCCCCCGTCGGTGGCCAGCGACCGCACCGCCAGCTGGACCGCCGCGGCCAGGTCGAGCCCGGCTCGGTAGCCGGCCCGGACGGTCTCGGTGATCGCCTCGGCCGAGCCGCCCATCACGGCGTAGCCGTTCTCGTCGGCCACCGAGCCGTCGTAGGTCAGCCGGTAGATCTGGTCGGTCTCCGCGGTCGGACCCAGCTCGGCGACCACGATCTCCACCTCGTACGGCTTCTCCCCGCCGGAGGAGAAGATCGTGCCGAGCAGCTGCGCGTACGCGTTGGCCAGGCCGCGACCGGTGACGTCGGTCCGGTCGTAGCTGTAGCCGCGCAGGTCCGCATAGCGGATGCCGGCGGTCCGCAGGTTCTCGAACTCGTTGTAGCGGCCGACCGCGGCGAACCCGAGCCGGTCGTAGATCTCACTGACCTTGTGCAGCGCCTGCGAGCGGTTCTCGGCGACGAACAGGATGCCGTCGGCGTACCGCAGCACGATCACCGAGCGCCCGCGGGCGATCCCCTTCCGGGCGAAGTCCGCCCGGTCCTTCATCTGCTGCTCGGGGGCGACGTAGAACGGCATGCTCACAGCAGGGGTGCTCCTGGTCCGTCGGGCCGCTGCATCCGGGCGGCGACCACCTGGTCGACGATGTCGGCGATCTCGTCGTCGGCCA
>JBMDXL010000274.1:0-3668 GCA_048594465.1 Microlunatus sp.
GACGAGAACAGCGCCCGCTCGCGGTCAACGAAGACGGGGTAGTCCGGGGTCGGTGAGACGAGCTCGCGCGGACCGTAGTGGTGCATGGCCTCACGGACGTCGGGGGCGAGGGCCACGGTCAGCCGGTCCTCGACCTGCTGCGGCGCGGCCAGACCGTCGGCCGCCCCGCTGAGCACGGCCGCCGTGTCCGAGTCCCCGGCCTGACGGGCCCGCTGGGCGGCGGCGTGGAACAGCGCCGTGCCCTCGGTGATCATCAGCGCGACGTCGATCCCGGCCGGGATCTTGATCTCGGCGTTGTGCACCCAGGTCTCCCACGGGTCGCTCCAGCCCTCGACCCGGAAGGTCCAGGCACCCTCGGTGCCGAGCGAGACGTACGCGTGCCACCAGTCGAAGCCGAGCGGGGTGGTCGGCTCCATCCGGACCTCGGTCTCCACCCCGGACGGGTTGGTCACGATCACCGACGCGTTCACTGCGTCGTGGCCCTCGCGGAAGACGGTGGCCCGGATCTCGAACTCCTCACCCACGGCGGCTTTGGCGGCGTACGCGCCGCCCTCGATCACCGGCGACACCTTGGTCACCGGGATCCGTCCGATCCGGGTGCCCAGCCCGGTGGCGGCGAGCGCCGACGCGGTGGCGGGGGTGGACGCGTCGGGGGTCGCGGCGGGCGCTGTGGAAGTGGTCTCGGTCACATCAACGTCGGTCACGTGGCCAACCTATCGGCAGGTGCCAGGCCACGGCAGGGGTGGGGCAGACTGGACCGGGCCGGACCACCGGCCGGTCCGGATCCGTCGAGGAGGCCCGCGTGCACCACACCCTGTCGGAGGCCGGCGACGCGGCCGCGCCGCAGGTCTGGCGACGGTACGCCGACCTCGACCAGTGGCCCCGCTGGGCCCCCTTCATCGCCGCCGTGGACGCCTCCGGCCCGGCGCTCGAGGCCGGTCTGACCGGCACCGTGGTGGCGGTAGGTGGGCTGCGGGTCGGCTTCGAGGTGCTGGCCGTCGACCCCGTCGCCCGGACCTGGTGCTGGCGGGCCCGCCTGGGACCGGTCGCGCTCGTTCTCGATCATGAGGTCGTCGACCGTCCGGCGGGCGGCAGCATCGCCGTGCTGGGACTCACCGGGGCGGCCCCGGTGGTGCTGTCCTACCTCGCGCCGGCGCGGCTGGCGCTGCGCGCCCTGGTGCGTCCCTGACGGAACGGTCAGTCGCCGGAGGGAACGGTCAGTCGACCTGGAGCACCAGCACCGTGCGTCCGGGGATCCACAGCCGGCTGCCGGCCGGGATCTTGTCCTCGGTCAGCTCGCCGGGGCGACCGGTGTGGGCGACCACGGTGTAGGTGGTGGCCCAGTCGCCGTCCGGCAGCGACACCTGGACCGGGTCCGACCCGCCGTGCAGCCAGATCAGGAACGCGTCGTCGGCCTCGCGGTCGGTGTGGTCGTCGGCCAGGTAGACCCCGAGGGTGCGCCGGTGCGGATCGTGCCAGTCGTGCGGCGTCATCTCGGTCTCCTCACCCCCGAACCAGGCGAGGTTCTTGCGACCCGTCGGGGCGCCGGTGCTGTCCAGCACCGGTTCGCCGTGCCGGAACCGGGTGCGGCGGAGCACCGCGTGGTCCCGGCGGAGACGGAGCAGCCGACGGGTGAGGTCGTGCAGGTTCTCCCAGTCGTCCTCGGCGTCCCAGTGCATCCAGGAGAGCGGGGAGTCCTGGCAGTAGGCGTTGTTGTTGCCGTGCTGGGTGCGGCCCCGCTCGTCCCCCGCGGTGATCATCGGGACGCCGGCGGCCAAGATCATCGTGGCCAGCATGTTGCCGGCCTGCCGGTGCCGCAGCGCCATGATCACCGGGTCGTCGGTCTCGCCCTCGACCCCGCAGTTCCAGGACCGGTTGTCCTCGGTCCCGTCGCGGTTGGACTCCCCGTTGGCCCCGTTGTGCTTGACGTTGTAGGTCACCACGTCGCGCAGCGTGAAGCCGTCGTGGGCGGTGACGAAGTTGACGCTGGCGGTGGCCGGACGGCCGTGGTGGTCGAAGACGTCGGGGGAGCCGGTCAGTCGCTGACCCATCTCCGCGACACCGGAGGTGTTGCCGCGCCAGAAGTCGCGGACGTAGTTGCGGAACTTGTCGTTCCACTCGCTCCAGCGCCGTCCGAAGGCGCCGACCTGGTAGCCGTACGGCCCGAGGTCCCAGGGCTCGGCGATGATCTTGGTCCGGCTCAGGACCGGGTCGGTGCGCAGCAGCTGCTGGAAGGGGTGGTGCAGGTCGACCTGGTGCCGCTCGTCGCGGATCAGCGTGGTGACCAGGTCGAAGCGGAAGCCGTCGACGCCCATCTCGGAGACCCAGTAGCGCAGGGAGTCCGCCACCAGCTCGAGCACACCCGGTTGGGCGGTGTCGACGGAGTTGCCGCAGCCGGTGACGTCGTAGTCGGTCCGCAGGTCGTCGGTCAGCCGGTAGTAGCCGGAGTGGTCCAGGCCGCGGAAGGACAGCGTCGGTCCCTCGTGACCGCCCTCGCCGGTGTGGTTGTAGACGACGTCCAGGATCACCTCGATGCCCGCCTCGTGGTAGGCCGACACCATGTCCTTGAACTCGGTCACCTGCTGGCCGAGGGTGCCGACCGAGCCGTACGCGGCGTGCGGTGCGAAGAAGCCAAGCGTGTTGTAGCCCCAGTAGTTCGACAGGCCCCGGCGGATCAGGAACGGCTCGGAGACGAAGTGATGCACCGGGAGCAGCTCGACCGAGGTGACCCCCAGCTCCTTGAGGTGCTCGATGACCGCCGGGTAGGCCAGACCGGCGTAGCTGCCGCGCAGGTGCTCGGGGACGGCCGGGTGCAGCCGGGTGAAACCCTTGACGTGGAGCTCGTAGAGCACGGTGTCCGCCATCGGCACCGGCGCGGCCAGCGGCGTCGGCGGCGGGGTGTCGGCCACCACCACGCCCAGCGGGACCGCGTTGAAGGAGTCGCGTGGGTCGGGCTCGTAGTCCGAGGCCTCGGTGTGGTCCAGGATCGGACCGCGGTAGTCGACTCCGCCGGTGATCGCCCGGGCGTACGGGTCCAGCAGCAGCTTGGCCGGGTTGAACCGGGCGCCGGAGTGCGGCGCCCAGCCGCCGTGGACGCGGTAGCCGTAGCGCTGGCCGGCGGCGACCCCGGCGACGTGGCCGAGCCAGACGCCGTCGTGGCCGCGGGTCAGGTCGACGTTGCGCTGGGTCTTGTCCTCGCCGATCAGCACCAGCTCGACCCGCGAGGCGCGCGGCGCCCAGAGGCCGAAGCGGGCACCGTCCCCGGTGAGCCGGGCGCCGAGACGGGACGAGTCCGCCGGGGGTGGCAGGATCGCCGGGGTGGGGCTCATATCGCTCGCTCGTTCGTCATGCCGCTCGCGGCGGGTCGGATCAGTCGGGCGACGCTGCCCTCCCCGTCGTGCGGGGCGTTCCCGTGGTCCGGGGGCCTACATTGTGCCCTGCACCACACCGGCGCGCCGACCGTCCGTAAGTTACCGGCGGGTAATATGAAGTCCGGGCGCCGATCGTCCGCCCGGTCGGACACAGAGAGGTGAGGACATGGAGATCCTGGTTCTGGTGAAGTACGTCCCCGACGCCACGGGGGAGCGCGGCTTCGCCGACGACCACACGGTGGACCGCGAGGCGGCCGACGGGTTGCTGTCCGAGCTCGACGAGTACGCCGTGGAGCA
>JBMDXL010000275.1:0-6573 GCA_048594465.1 Microlunatus sp.
ACGGCCGGCACGACGGCGGACCGCACGACGGGCAGGTCCGGTCGTGAAGCACGCCCTGCGGGCCGAGACGCGCCGGCTGCTGAGTCGACGGATCACCCTGGTGGCCGTGCTGGTGCTGTTCGGGATGGTCGCCCTGTTCCAGCTGCAGGTGAACGACTCCCTGACCCCGCCGTCGGCGGCCGAGCTGGCCCGGAATCAGGCGGACTACCAGGAGTACCAGCGCGACTGGGAAGCCAACCACGAGGCGTGGGAGGCCGACTGCCTCGACTCCGGCGGGACGCCCGAGGAGTGTGCGATGCCCGCTCCCGACTCCGCGGACTGGGGGCTCGCGCCGGAGTCCTTCCGCGACGTCGTGCCGGGCGCCGTGACCTTCGCGGTCTACCTGTCCGGGCTGGTGCTGTTCGTGACTCTCGCCTCGTTCATCGGGGCCGAGTCCACCACCGGCTCGCTGGCCAACTGGTTGACCTTCATCCCCGACCGACGCATCGTGCTGACCAGCAAGCTGGTCGTCGCCGCCGCGTTCAGCCTCCTGGTGGGAGCCGCGGCCACCGGTCTGACCGTCGCCGTCGGGTCGGGGCTGGCGCTGATCCACCGACAACCGCTGACCGGTCTCGACCAGGCGGTCGCCACGGCCGGACGCGGAGTGGGGGTGGTGGTCGTCCTCGGCGTCCTGGGCTTCTGCATCGGACTGCTCACCGGCTCGACCGGGGCGAGCATCGGCGTGCTGCTCGCCGGACTCTTCCTCACGTACCTGCGGATGATCCTGTCCTACAGCACGACGTGGGCCGAGCACCTGGCTCCGTGGAGCCCGGAGGTCAACCTGGCGGCCATCCTGGACGGGGGCACCACCTATCCGGTGAGCACCGGACCGGGAGCGGATTCCAGCGAGTACGCGACGCGGTCGCTCAGTCTGGCCCACGGTCTGGGCTACTGGGCGGTGCTGCTGGCGGTGCTGATCGCGGTGACCTGGCTGGTGTTCCGCCGCCGCGACGTCTCCTGAGGGCGCCCGCCCGGCGTCCGCGGCGTTCCGGGCCCCGGCCCACCGGTGCGCCAGCGAGTAGGCTGAGCCGGTGACCGTCGCCCCCGAAGGACGCAAGATGCTCCGCCTCGAAGTGCGCAACGCCAGCGTGCCGATCGAGAAGAAGCCGTCCTGGATCAAGACCACCGCGCGGATGGGTCCGCAGTACACCGAGCTGCGTCAGCTGGTGAAGAACGAGGACCTGCACACCGTCTGCCAGGAAGCCGGCTGCCCCAACATCTTCGAGTGCTGGGAGGACCGCGAGGCCACCTTCCTGATCGGCGGGGACCAGTGCACCCGCCGCTGTGACTTCTGCCAGATCGACACCGGCAAGCCCGCCGACTTCGACGCCGGTGAGCCCCTCCGGGTGGCCGAGTCGGTGCAGAAGATGGGCCTGCGCTACGCCACCGTCACCGGCGTCTGCCGCGACGACCTGCCCGATGAGGGTGCCTGGTTGTACGCCGAGACGATCCGCAAGATCCACGAGCTCAACCCCGACACCGGCGTGGAGATGCTGGCCCCGGACTTCTCCGGGAACCCGGACTACCTGAACCAGCTGTTCGAGACCCGGCCCGAGGTGTTCGCCCACAACGTGGAGACCGTCCCCCGCATCTTCAAGCGGATCCGACCCGGGTTCCGCTACGAGCGGTCCCTCGACGTCCTCCGGGCGTCCCGGGCCGCCGGACTGGTGACCAAGTCCAACCTGATCCTGGGGATGGGCGAGACGCGGGACGAGGTCTCCGAGGCCCTGCGCGACCTGCACGACGCCGGCACGGAGATCATCACGATCACCCAGTACCTGCGCCCCTCCCCGCGGCACCACCCGGTGGAGCGCTGGGTCAAGCCCGAGGAGTTCGTCGAGCTGCAGGCCGAGGCGACCGAGATCGGTTTCGCCGGCGCCCTCAGCGGCCCGCTGGTCCGCTCCTCCTACCGGGCCGGACGCCTCTACCGGCAGGCCATGGAATCCCGCGAGGATCTCGTACCATCAGCCGTCAGCGGCTGACCCGGCCCCGGTCCGACCGTCCCACGCAGACAGCGCACGAATCCCGAGGAGCACCGCATGGCTGACCAAGCCGGCAAGGAAGCCAAGGCGCAGCTGAAGGCCGCCAAGCAGGCCGAGAAGGCCCGGCGCAAGGCGAGCACCGACCCGGCCGACATGGGCCGGATGCGGCAGATCAAGCGCGCGTACACGCTCACCCACGAGTACGACAAGCAGCTGCCGCTGTGGGTGTTCGGCCCCTGGGTCGCCGTCTTCGTGATCGCTCTGGTGATCGGCTTCGCGGTCGGTCACCCCATCTACGCGGGCATCCTCGGGCTGACCCTGGGCATGCTGGCGGCGATGATCTTCCTGGTCCGCCGGACCAAGAAGGCCACCTACAAGCGGTACGCCGGCCAGGCCGGGTCCGCCGAGGTCGCGCTGTCGATGCTCCCCAAGGCCTGGGTCTCCAAGCCGGTGATCGCGGTGACGCGCCAGTCCGACGCCATCCACCGCACCCTCGGCCCCGGCGGTCTGGTGCTGATCGGCGAGGGTGAGCCCGGTCGTCTCAAGGCGCTGCTGGCCGGCGAGGTGCGCAAGCACGAGCGGGTCGCGTACGGGGTCAAGGTGACGACCATCGTGATGGGCAACAAGGAGGGTCAGGTCCCGCTGGACAAGCTGGCCGACCACATCAAGAAGCTGCCGAAGACACTGGAGTCCAACCAGGTGACCGACATCCGGCAGCGGCTGCGCGCGCTGGACGCGGTCCGCCCGCAGCTCCCGATGCCCAAGGGCCCGATGCCGACCAGCGCCCGCCAGTCCAAGGGCTCCCGCCAGGCGATGCGCGGCAGATAGTCCTCACTCGCTGTTCGCTGCGCGCCAGAGGGATCTGTCTTCCCTTCGCGTTCGCAGAACGAAAAGCGTGTCTGCTCACTTGTCGGTCCAGACAGATCCGGGCGCTCCGCTCTCGGTCGCTCGCGAGGGGATTCATGGTCAATGTCGTCAACGCCGAGCGCATCAGCGTGCAGTACGGCACCCGGCTGGTGCTCGACGAGGTGAGTCTGGGCGTCGCGGAGAGTGACGTCATCGGGGTCGTCGGTCGCAACGGCTCCGGCAAGACGACCCTGCTCCGGGTGCTGACCGGCGTCGACGAACCCGACTCCGGACGCGTGGTGCGAACGGGTTCGGCCTCCATCGGCTACCTGCACCAGGCGGACGACTTCGCGCCGTCGGCCACCGTCCGCGACGTGATCGTGGGCGGGGAGGCCGACCACGTCTGGGCCTCCGACGCCTGGACGCGGGCGCTGGTCGAGCACCTGCTCGGGGCCGTGGACCTGGACAGCCCGGTCTCCCGGCTGAGTGGCGGCGAGCGCCGCCGGGCCGCCCTGGTCGCGCTGATGCTGGGCGGGCACGACCTGCTGGTGCTGGACGAGCCGACCAACCACCTCGACGTCGAGGCGGTGGACTGGCTGGCCCAGCACCTGCGGACCCTGCAGGACCGCGGCACGGCCATGCTCGTAGTCAGCCACGACCGGTGGTTCCTGGACGCCGTCTGCTCCCGGGTCTGGGAGGTCCACGACGGGGTGGTCGACGCGTACGACGGCGGCTACGCGGCGTACGTGCTGGCCCGGGCCGAGCGGGCCCGGCAAGCAACCCAGCTCGCCACCCGGCGCAAGAACCTGCTCCGCAAGGAGCTGGCCTGGCTGCGGCGCGGCGCTCCCGCCCGGACCTCCAAGCCCAAGTTCCGGATCGACGCGGCCACCGTGCTGATCAAGGACGAGCCACCGCCGCGGGACCGGCTCGAGCTGGAGCGGTTCGCCGTCACCCGTCTGGGCAAGGACGTGTTCGACCTGACCGACGTGACGGTGGCCATCCCCGACCGCGTCCTGCTGTCCGACCTGTCCTGGTCGATCGGTCCGGGGGCCCGGATCGGGCTGATCGGGGTGAACGGGGCCGGCAAGACCACCGTGCTCCGGCTGCTCACCGGCGACCTGGCGCCGGACTCCGGCCGGGTCAAGCGCGGTCGTACGGTCGACATCGGGCACCTGTCCCAGGCCGTCGGCGAGCTCCCGGCCGGCGAGCGGGTGCTGGACCTGGTCAGCCGTGAGCGCCGGGTCACCCAGGTCGCCTCCGGCAAGGAGGTGACCGCCACCAGCCTGCTGGAGGACTTCGGCTTCACCGGCGAGCGGCTCACCACCCGGATCGGCGACCTGTCCGGTGGCGAGCGACGGCGGCTGCAGCTGCTGCGGCTGCTGATCGGCGAACCCAACGTGCTGCTGCTCGACGAGCCGACCAACGACCTCGACATCGACACCCTGACCGTGGTGGAGGACTACCTCGACTCCTGGCCGGGCACCCTGATCGTGGTCAGCCACGACCGCTACTTCCTGGAGCGGGTCTGCGACGTCACGTACGCACTGCTGGGTGACGGCAGCTGCGTGCTGCTGCCGGGCGGGGTCGACCAGTACCTGGAGCTGCGCCACGCGGCCGAACGCAGCGGGTCGACTGCGGCGTCGACGTCCACGGCCCGGGCCCCGGTCCACGGGGGCTCGGCCGAGACCCGGTCCCCCGCCGAGACCCGGCAGGCCCGCAAGGACCTGGCCCGGATCGAGGGCCAGCTGAGCAAGCTGGAGCGGCGGGTCACCAAGCTGCACGAGCAGATGGCCGAGACCGCCAGCGACTACGGCAAGCTCGCCGAGCTCCAGCGCGAGCTGACCGCTGCGAACGAGGAGCAGGCAGAGCTCGAGGAGGCCTGGCTGGTCTCCGCCGAGTCCCTCGACTGACGGGTCCCCCCTCCCCGACTGTTGTGCCGACCTCGACACCTGTGGTCGCTGGCGCTCCACAAGTCGGGCGGGGGGCGGCGGGTAGGTTGGCGCCATGAGCGTGCTCACCGTCGACTCGTTGCTCACCGCCCTGCCCGAGGGCGTGATCGTGACGGATCCCGCCGTCCTGGAGAACTACCGCCGCGACTGGTCCCAGGACCCGAACGCCGGTACGCCGTCGGCCGTGGCCCGTCCCACCGACGCCGCTCAGGTGCAGACCATCGTCGGTTGGTGCGCCGAGAACCGCGTCGCCGTCGTGCCGCGCGGAGCCGGCACCAGCCTGTCCGGTGGCTCATCGGCCGTCGACGGCGGCATCGTGTTGTCGCTGGAGCGGATGCGGGCCATCGAGATCGACACCACCACCCGGGTGGCGGTGGTCGAGCCCGGCGCCTTCAACGCCGAGGTCAAGGCCGCCGCCGCCGCTCACGGTCTGTGGTACCCGCCGGACCCGTCGTCGTACGAGATCTGCTCGATCGGCGGCAACATCGCCACCAACGCCGGCGGGCTCTGCTGCGTGAAGTACGGGGTCACCACCGACTACGTGCTCGGGCTGGACGTGGTGCTGGCCGACGGCGAGCTGATCACCCTCGGGGGCAAGCGGATCAAGGACGTGGCCGGGCTGTCGCTGCTCAAGCTCTTCGTGGGGTCGGAGGGGACCCTCGGCGTCATCACCAGGGCGATCCTGCGGCTGCTCCCCGCGCAGCCGCCGCGCGCGACGCTGGTGGCCACCTTCCCCGACCCGGAAGCGGCCGCGCGGGCCGTGGTCGCGCTCGGCATGGTCGCCCGTCCGTCGATGGTCGAGCTGATGGACAACGCGTCGATCAACGTCGTCGAGGACTACCGGACGATGGGGCTGGACCGCACCGCCGGCGCGCTGCTGCTGGTCCAGTCCGACGCCCCCGGGGTGGCCTGCTCGGCCGAGATCGCCCAGGCCGAGGAGGCCTGCCAGCGCAACGGCGCCACCGAGTGCTTCACCACCGACGACCCCGAGGAGGGTGAGATGTTCGCCGAGGCGCGGCGGATCTTCTTCCCTGCCGTCGAGGGCCGTGGGGCCCTGCTGCTGGAGGACGTCGGCGCCCCGGTGCCGCAGCTGCCGGCTCTGTTCGCCGGGATCGCCGCCATCGCCGCCCACCGGCAGGTCGACATCCCCGTGGTCGCGCACGCCGGCGACGGCAACACCCACCCGACCATCGTGTTCGACCCGACCGACACCGCGGCCCGGGACCGCGCGGCCCTGGCCTTCACCGAGATCATGGAGCTGGCCCTGTCGTTGGGGGGCACCATCACCGGCGAGCACGGCATCGGCCGGCTGAAGAAGGAGCTGCTCCCGGCCCAGCTCGGCCCGCGGGTGACCGATCTCAACCGGCAGATCAAGGAGCTCCTCGATCCGGCCGGCATCCTGAACCCGGGCGCCATCCTGTAGGTCGAGCCGGGACACGTCCGAGCCGGGACACGATCGAAGATTCCGTCATTCGACGGATTTCCGTACGCGTGCGGGCGGCACGGCAACGACAAGCCGTCGAGTGACGGAAGTTTCGGGCCACGCGGACGGAAGGGCAGCGGCGCGAGGGAAGTCGCGGTCGACCGACGGAAGATGCTCCGCGTACGGGAGGGAACGGCACACCAAGCCGTCGAATGACGGAAAGTTCGAGCCTCGGCGGACGGAGCGCACCCGCACTACTTCCGGTTGACCACCACGGTGGTCGCGGCCAGGTCCTGCAGACCACGGCGGTCCGGGCCGATGATCAACGGCGGCA
>JBMDXL010000276.1:0-8129 GCA_048594465.1 Microlunatus sp.
ACCGCGGCCTCGTAGTAGCTGTCCCAGTGCTCCAGACTCATCCGCCGGACACCGGGATCCGGCTCGATGGCGGGGTCGCCGGCGATCGACATCACCGGTTGGCGGGGCCGGACGTCACGGACCCGGCTCCACGGACTGCCCCAGCGCTCGGCCAGTCGCTGCCACAGGTCCAGGGCGACGGTGGACGGGCCGATGATCGAGTAGCAGGTGCGCTCCGGACCGGCGAACTCGGCCCAGGCCGCGACCGCCTCGGCGTCCGCGTTCACCGGCACCAGGTTGGCGCCCGCGTGACAGAGGGCTCGCAGCTCGCCGTCCCGCTCGTACCCCCACACCGGGCAGCCCAGACTGGACGCCTCCACCCCGGCGGAGCGGATGCGGGAGCCGACGAACACGTTCTCGACCGGTCGCAGCGCGAGCAGCCGGAGCACCTCGGGCAGATCCGTGCGGTCCAGCACCCGGACCCGGCCCACGCCGCCGGCGGCGGACGGCAACGGGGGGCGCAACGCGGTCACGTCAGTGCACGCTACCGGTAGTCCGGCCGCCCGGGGTCACCGACGACAGACCGCCGGCGCCGGGCTCAGCCGACGCTGACGGACGGCGAGCCCTCACCGGCCGGCATCTCCTCGGCCAGCCGGAGCGCCTCCTCGATCAGGGTCTCGACGATGTCGGACTCCTTGACCGTCGTGATCACCTCACCGCGGACGAAGATCTGACCCTTGCCGTTGCCGGATGCGACCCCCAGGTCGGCCTCGCGGGCCTCCCCCGGTCCGTTCACCACGCAGCCCATGACGGCCACCCGGAGCGGCACCTCGAGCCCCTCCAGTCCCGCGGTGACGGCGTCGGCCAGCTTGTAGACGTCGACCTGAGCCCGACCGCAGGACGGGCAGGAGACGATCTCCAGCTTCCGGGGGCGCAGGTTGAGCGACTGCAGGATCTGCAGGCCGACCTTGACCTCCTCGACCGGCGGCGCCGACAGGGAGACCCGGATGGTGTCGCCGATGCCGCGGCTGAGCAGCGAGCCGAAGGCCACCGCTGATTTGATCGTGCCCTGGAACGCCGGCCCGGCCTCGGTCACGCCGAGGTGCAGCGGGTAGTCGCAGGCCTCGCTCAGCATCTCGTACGCCCGCACCATGATCACCGGGTCGTTGTGCTTGACGCTGATCTTGAAGTCCCGGAAGCCGTGCTCCTCGAACAGGCTGGCCTCCCACAGCGCCGACTCGACCAGCGCCTCGGGGGTGGCCTTGCCGTGCTTGGCCAGCAGCCGCTTGTCCAGCGAGCCGGCGTTGACCCCGATCCGGATCGAGGTGCCGTGGTCCCGGGCCGCGGCGGCGATCTCCTTGACCTGGTCGTCGAAGGCGCGGATGTTGCCGGGATTGACCCGGACCGCGGCGCAGCCCGCCTCGATGGCGGCGAACACGTACTTGGGCTGGAAGTGGATGTCGGCGATCACCGGGATCTGCGACTTCGTGGCGATGGCCGGCAGCGCGTCGGCGTCGTCCTGGCTGGGCACGGCCACCCGCACGATGTCGCAGCCGGTCGCGGTCAGCTCGGCGATCTGCTGGAGCGTGGCGTTGATGTCGGAGGTCAGCGTGGTGGTCATCGACTGCACGCTGACGGGCGCGTCACCCCCGACCAGGACCTTGCCGACCTTGATCTGGCGGGTCGGCCGACGGGGGGCCAGGGTGGGCGGCGGCATGGGCGGGAGCCCGAGATCGATACTCATGTCCGGTCCAGCGTAGCCCTGGTCCTCCGTCGGTGGTCGGGGCTAGCGTCTCGCGGGTGAGCGACATCACCCCCGACCTGAAAGCGACGTTGCACCGCTACCTGCGCAAGGAGCGCTCCGCCCTGCTGGCCACGCTCGACGGCCTCGACGAGCGGCAGATCCGCTGGCCGCTGACGCCGTCGGGCACCAACCTGCTCGGTCTGGTCAAGCACACGGCCAGTGTCAGCCTCGGCTACTTCGGGGAGACGTTCGGGCGCGACCACGGGCAGTCGTTGCCCTGGTTCGACGAGGACGCCCGAGTCAACGACGACCTGTGGGCCACGGCCGACGAGACCAGGGAGCAGATCGTCTCCGTGTACGAGGCATCGGCCCGGGAGGCCGACGCGACGATCGCGGCGCTGGAGCTGGAGTCGCCGGGGCGGGTGCCCTGGTGGGGCGAGCACGGTGCGGTGACCCTGGGCCAGATCCTGGTGCACATGATCGCCGAGACCGCGCACCACGCCGGGCACGCCGACATCGTCCGGGAGATGCTGCTCGGCACGGCCCCGGACACGGACCCGAACCTGCCCGACTGGGACGCCGAGCAGTGGGCCGCGTACCGCCGGCAGCTGGAGCAGATCGCCACCGCGGCCGCCTCCTGATCCCCGTCGGCCGGGACGGCGTCAGAACAGGCGGATCGGGTCGATCAGGTCGGCCAGGATCAGCACGATGCCGGAGACCAGGATGATCCCGCCGACCGCGTAGGCCACCGGCAGCATCTTCGCCGTGTCGACGTAACCGGGGTCCGGCCGTCCCCGCAGCCGGGCGAGCAGCTTCTTCAGACCCTCGTAGAGGGCCCCGAGGATGTGACCGCCGTCCAGCGGCATCAGCGGGATGAAGTTGAACAGGGCGACGAACAGGTTCACCGAACCGAGCAGCATGAACATGGTGGCGACCTTGTCGGCCGCCCCGATCTTGTCGGTCGAGGCGACCTCGCCGGCGGCCCGGCTGGCTCCGACGATGCTCATCGGCCCGTAGATGTCGCGCGGTTTGCCGGTCACCAGGTTGGCCGCGGTGAAGTAGACCTTGGCCGGGAAGGCGAGCAGCGCGTGCCCGGTCTGCTCGGCCATCGTGCCCATGTCGCCGAGCACCGCGATCGGCCCGCCCCGCTCGCGCTGGACGACCGGCTCGACCCCGAAGAAGCCGGCGGCCACCCGCTTGCCCGGGTCCCAGCGGTCGGCCACGCCGGTGATCACGGTGTTCACCGGGGTCAGCTGCACGTCCTGGCCGTCCCGACGGACGGTGATCTGCGCCGGCCGGTCCAGGTTGGCCCGGATCAGCTGCGACATCTCGTCCCAGTCGCTGACCGGCTGCCCGTTGAAGGCGACGATGGTGTCGCCGGGGCGGATCCCGGACGCGTACGCCGGGGTCTTCGGCTTGCCCGCGCAGTCGTTCACCGGCTGTCCGACCGCGACGATGCACTCCTGCACCCGGTTCACGGTCAGCTGGGTGCGGTTCACCCCGTACGTCGCGGTGACGCCGAGGATGATGACGAAGGCCAGCAGGATGTTCATCATCGGGCCGCCGGCCATGATGATCAGCTTCTGCCAGACCTTCTTCTGGTAGAAGAGCCGGCCGTCGTCCTCGGGCCGGATGGTCTCCCACTCGGCGTCCCGGGCGCTGTCGGCCAGCGACTGGAAGATCCCGGTGCGCGCGGTACGGACCTGGTCCGGGCGGTCCTTGGCCGGTGGGTACATGCCGACGAAGCGGACGTAGCCACCCAGCGGCACGGCCTTGAAGCCGTACTCGGTCTCGCCCCGGAAGCGGGACCAGACGGTCCGACCGAAGCCCACGAAGTACTGCGTGGTCTTGACGTCGAAGATCTTCCCGGGCACCAGGTGCCCGATCTCGTGCAGGGCGATGGAGGCCATCACCAGAACGAAGAACAGCACGGCGCCGAGACCGTAGACCACGTACTCCATCTAGCGTCCAGGCTCCCTCTCCGCGATGGCGGACACCACCTGGCGGGCCCGCTGCCGCGCCCAGGCGTCGGCCGCCAGCACGCGCTCGAGAGTGAGCTCGTCGTCCGACGACCACACCGAGCGTACGTCGTCGGGGGTCGCCGGGACCCGGTCCGCCGAGACCGGCGTGATGTGCTCGTCGAGCACCGCCGCGACCACGTCGACGATGCCGAGGAAGCTCAGCCCGCCGGCGTGGAAGGCCTCCACCGCCTCCTCGTTGGCGGCGTTGTAGACCGCCGGGGCGGTGCCGCTCACCCGGCCCGCCCGCCGGGCCAGGGCGACGGCCGGGAAGGCCTCGTCGTCGAGCGGCTCGAAGGTCCAGGTGGCCGCGGTCGACCAGTCGCAGGACCGGGCCGCGCCGGGGATCCGCTCGGGCCAGCCCAGGCCGAGGGCGATCGGCAGCTTCATGTCCGGCGGCGAGCACTGGGCCAGGGTCGAGCCGTCCACGAACTGCACCATCGAGTGCACCCCCGACTGCGGGTGCACCACCACGTCGATCCGGTCCAGGTCGACGCCGTAGAGCAGGTGGGCCTCGAGCAGCTCCAGCCCCTTGTTGACCAGGGTGGCGCTGTTGGTGGTGATCACCCGGCCCATCGCCCAGGTCGGGTGGGCCAGCGCCTGTGCGGGGGTCACGTCGCGCATCTGCTCCCGGGTCCGGCCGCGGAACGGTCCCCCGCTGGCGGTCAGGATCAGCCGGTCGACCTCGCCGGCGGTGCCGCCGCGCAGCGCCTGGGCCAGGGCCGAGTGCTCGGAGTCGACCGCGACGATCTGCCCCGGTGCGGCGGCACCGGTGACCAGGGCCCCGCCGACCACCAGCGACTCCTTGTTGGCCAGGGCCAGGATCCGGCCCGCCTGCAGGGCCGCGAGGGTCGGGCGCAGGCCCGCCGAACCGGTGATGCCGTTGAGCACCACGTCGCAGGGCACCGCGGCCAGCTCGGTGGCGGCGTCGGGGCCGGCCAGGATCCGGGGCAGCCTCGCCTCCCCGGTGGCCCAGCCCCGGCGGGAGGCCTCGGCGTAGAAGGCGAGCTGCAGGTCCTGCACCGTGGTCGAGCGGGTGACCGCGACGACCTCCACCGCAGCGTCCAGTGCCTGCCGGGCCAGCAGCTCGATCTGGCCGCCGCCGGCGCCGAGACCGACCACCCGGAACCGGTCCGGGGCCGCGGCGATCACCTCCAGCGCCTGCGTACCGATGGAGCCGGTGCTACCCAGGATGACCACGTCGCGCACCCGGTCAGTCTGGCAGCATCGGCGGGCCCGGCGGTCCGGCCGCTGTCGTCACGCCGGTCGGCGGCGAGTCGGTGGCTCGTCGGGACGCTGTCGGCGACGCGTTCTAGGCTCGCGGTATGCCGTTCACCACGTTCCCCCGCAGCACCCCCAGCGCCCAGGGCGTCGACCCCGCCGGCGTGGAGGGGTTCCTGGACCAGATGGCCGTCACCGACGACGTGGAGCTGCACAGCCTGATGCTGCTGCGCAACGGGCACGTGGTCACCGAGGGCTGGTGGGCGCCGTACACCCCGGAGCGGGTCCACCTGCTCTACTCGCTGAGCAAGAGCTTCGCCTCCACCGCAGCCGGGTTGGCGGTGGCGGAGGGGCTGCTCGACCTGGACCGGACCGTGCTGTCCTACTTCCCCGAGCTGGACGCCGACGTGACCGACGAGCGCAGCCGGTCGATGCTGGTCCGGCACGTGGCCGCGATGGCCAGCGGTCACCACGCCGAGACCATCGAGCAGGCGCTCGCCAACGACCCGGCCGAGCCGGTCCGCGGCTTCCTGCAGATCCCGCCGGAGCACGAGCCGGGCAGCTGGTTCGCCTACAACCAGCCGTGCACCTACACCCTGGCCGCCATCGTGCAGCGCGAGTCGGGGCAGGGTCTGATCGACTACCTGACGCCGCGGCTCTTCGCCCCGCTCGGCATCGGCCGGGTGGGCTGGCAGCAGCAGCCGCCGGGTCGCGCGCTCGGCTTCACCGGTCTGCACGCCACCACCGACGCCATCGCGAAGCTGGGCCAGCTCTACCTGCAGCGCGGCTGGTGGGGGGACCACCGGCTGCTGCCCGAGGAGTGGGTCGAGGAGGCCACCAGCGTCCAGGTGGAGAACCCGCTGGAGGAGAACCCGGACTGGCACCAGGGCTACGGCTTCCAGTTCTGGATGGCCCGCCACGGCTATCGCGGCGACGGGGCGTACGGCCAGTTCTGCGTCGTGCTGCCCGAGCACCAGACCGTGGTGGCCATCACCGGGGCCTCGCTCGACATGCAGGCCGTGCTGGACGGGCTGTGGACCCACCTGCTGCCCGCCCTGGGCGACGACCACCGGTCCAGCCCGGACAAGACGGCGGCCGACCTGCGTCTGGCCCGGCGGATGACCACGCTGGCCCTGCCCCTGGCCACCGGCAAGGCGGAGCCCGAAGAGGCGCCCGAGCGCTGGGACGGAGCCGTGTTCTCCCCGCAGGACGGACGCTGCGCGCACCAGCCCACCTTGACCGCGGTGGAGACCCGGCTGGACGGCGACGGCTGGCGGATCACCCTGGTCGAGGGCGACCACCGGCTCTCCGGGGTGCTGGCCGGCGACGGCTGGCAGGTCGGTGACGAGCCGGACGCCGAGGGCGGCGCGGGTGTGCCGGTCGCGGTGAGCGGTGGCTGGGACGGCGGCCGTCTCACCGCCGAGGTGCTGTTCCTGGAGACCCCCCACCGGCTGACGGTCGGCTGCGACGTCGAGGCGGCGACCTTCACCGCGACCTGGGGCACCGTCCCGCTGCGGGCCGGCACGCTGCGGGATCTGCGCAAGCCGGACTGACTGGCCGGTCCCGAGGCCTGGCCGGTCCCGACGAGTGGCCGGTCCCGACGCCTGGGCTCAAGGGACCTCGAGCGAGGCCTCGTCGGCGGTGGACAGGGTCAGCACGGCCTCCTCGACCGCGTCGTGGCTCTCGATCGACCGCTCGATCTGCCGCAGCCGCACGGCGACGTCGTGCTCCTGGTCGTCCCCGACCAGGTCCACGGCCGCCACCAGGAAGACCCGCTCCGGACCGACGAACTCCAGGTGCAGGTAGGTCACCCGGTCGATCCCGGGCGAGGCGAGCAGATCGGTGAGCACCCGGTTGCGGTAGTCGGCGGGCACCGCCTGGCCGACGAGGAAGCGTCGGGTGCGGGTGCTCAGCACCACCGCGACCACCGCCAGCAGCACCCCGACCAGGATCGACCCGATCGCGTCGGGGACCGGGGATTCGGTCAGCTGGTGCAGGGCGATGCCGGCGAAGGCGATCACCAGACCGATCAGCGCGGCCGCGTCCTCGAAGAACACCGCCCGCAGGGTCGGGTTGGAGGTGTTCAGCACGTAGGCCAGGTGCCCCCGCTGGACCCGGTCGGCGTTGCGGCGGGTCTGCCGGAACGCCTGGGTGAACGAGATCCCCTCCAGCACGAAGGCGACCCCCAGCACCACGTACGCGACCACGTAGTCGGTCGCCGGCTCCGGGTTGCGCAGCTCGTTCACGCCGTGGCTGATGGAGACGACCGCGCCGGCGGTGAACAGCCCGAAGGCGGCGAACATCGACCAGACGTACGCCTCCTTGCCGTAGCCCATCGGGTGCCGCACGTCACGCTGGCGGTCGGAGCGGCGCTCCGCGATGAGCAGGAAGATCTCGTTGCCCGTGTCGGCCCAGGAGTGCGCGGCCTCGGCCAGCATCGAGGCCGACGAGGTCAGCACGGCCGCCACCGACTTGGCCACCGCGATCAGCAGGTTCGCCACGAAGGCGACGACCACCGTGATGACGCTGTCCCCGCCGCCGGACTCCGGGGCGCCTTTCGCCTGCTCCGTGGTCACCGCCACCTCCGTCCACCGCGGCCCGCCGCCGACCGGCGCCCACGGCCCGATCCTCGCAGGCCGCTGTCGGCCCCCGTCCGCGCGCCTCCCGACCGGCTCCGCACAGTCAGTGACAGCCTCCTGACAGGTCGGTGCCAGGACGGCCCCAGACGGCGTACGGATCCTCATCTGCACTGCATCCCCGAAGACAGGAGTTCTCGCGTGCCCCGTTCCACCAAGGTCGTCGTCGCGTCAGCCGCGGCCGGCGCCCTCGCGCTCGGCCTCGGCGTCGGCATCGCCGGTTTCGCCTCGGCCGACCCGACCCCGACCCCGAACCCGTCCGCCTCGTCCAGCGCCGACCCGGGTCGCCCCGGCGGTCCCGGTCGCGACGGCCATCGCGGTGGTCCCGCTCGCTGCTCGGCCGACACCGACCTGGCTCAGCAGCTGGCCACCAAGCTCGGCGTCACCGAAGCCAAGGTCACCGCCGCACTGAAGGAGATCCGCGAGGCCGACCGGGCGGCGAAGCCGTCCACCGCGCCGAGTGCGGACCCCAGCGCCAAGCCGACGCGCCCGGACCCGAGCGTGCGGGAGGCGGCGCTGGCCAAGGCCCTG
>JBMDXL010000277.1:0-5968 GCA_048594465.1 Microlunatus sp.
CGTGGCACCTTCACCGTGCCGGCGGGCGGGTTCGAGTACAAGGTGGCGATCAACGAGTCGTTCGCCGAGAACTACGGTGCCGGTGGCGCATCCGGGGGCGCGAACATCCCGCTGACGGCGACCGGGACGCCGGTGACGTTCACTTACAACCACACCACCCACGTCGTCACCGATGACCTGCCCAAGTCGGTGACCTCGGAACGGGCGGCGCACTGGGTCAGTCGTGATCTCCTGGCCTGGAACCTACCGGCCGAACGCGCCGGATTCACCTACCGCCTGTACTGGGCGGCAGAAGGCGGTCTGGTCAAGGACGGTGACGCGGTCACCGGCGGCGCCTCCGTCCCGCTGCAGCTGGTCAGCAGCGGGTTGCCCTCCTCGGCGCGTCAGCAGTTCCCGCAGCTGGCCTCCTACGAGGCACTGCGCGTGCCGGCCAAGCTCCGCAACCGCATCCCCGACATCCTCACCGGTCAGGTCGCGGTCGCCGCGTTCGACCGAACTGGCGCGGTCGTGTCAGCGACCGGCGTGCAGATCCCCGGCGTCCTGGACGACATCTACCGCGGGGCGCAGCAGCGCAGGCTTGGTCCCGCCTGGCGTGGGGACCGACCGACCCTGTCGGTGTGGGCTCCCACCGCGAAGAACGTCACACTGTTGTTGGACCAGGCCGGTTCAGCCCCTGAACGCCGGGTCGCCATGCGGCGCAACTCCGACGGCGTGTGGAGTGTCCGCGGTCGGCCCAACTGGCGCAACGCCCACTACCTGTTCGAGGTGACGGTGTACGCCCCCACCACCGGGACAGTGGTGGTGAACCGGGTGACCGATCCGTACTCGGTGGCGCTGACCACCAACTCCGAGCGGTCGGTCCTCGCCGACCTGTCCGATCGCTCGTTGACCCCGAACGGCTGGGACCGGCTGGCCAAGCCGACGCTGCCCAAGCCGGAAGCCTCCACCATCTACGAGCTCCACGTCCGCGACTTCTCGATCGGCGACGACACCGTTCCCGCCGACCACCGCGGCACCTACCTGGCGTTCACCGACCGGCGCAGCGACGGCATGCGTCATCTGCGTCAGCTGGCTCGGTCCGGCATGAACACCGTGCACCTGCTGCCTGTCAACGACATCGCCAGCATCGAGGAACGCCGATCCGCGCAGAAGGAACCCGACTGCGATCTTGCCGCGTTGCCGCCCGACAGTGACAAGCAGCAGGAGTGCGTGGCCGCCATCGCTGAGAAGGACGGCTACAACTGGGGCTACGACCCGCTCCACTACACAACCCCAGAAGGCTCCTACGCCACCGACCCCGAGGGGCCTGGTCGTACCGCCGAGTTCCGCCGGATGGTGCAGGGCCTCAACGGCGCCGGCATGCGGGTCGTGATCGACGTGGTCTACAACCACACGCCGGCGTCGGGGCAGGACCCCAAGGCCATCCTCGACCGGGTGGTGCCGGGCTACTACCTTCGGCTCAGCCCGACCACGGGTGCGGTCGAGACCTCGACGTGCTGCTCCAACACCGCCACCGAGAACGCGATGATGGAGAAGCTGATGATCGACTCCGTCGTCACCTGGGCCAAGGAGTACAAGCTGGACGGGTTACGCTTCGACCTGATGGGGCATCAGCCCAAGTCGGCGATGGAGAACCTGCGGCAGGCTCTGGACAACTTGACTCTGCGCAAAGACGGCGTCGACGGCCGGAAGATCTATCTCTACGGGGAGGGCTGGAACTTCGGCGAGGTCGCCGACAACGCTCGCTTCGTCCAGGCCACCCAGAAGGAGATGGCCGGCACCGGTATCGGCACCTTCAACGACCGACTCCGTGACGCCGTCCGTGGCGGCGGACCGTTCGACGAGGACCCCCGGGTCCAGGGCTTCGCCTCGGGCCAGTACACCGACCCCAACGGCGCAGCCGTCAACGGCAGCCCCGCTGAGCAGAAAGCCGCGCTGCTGCTCAACCAGGACCGGATCAAGGTCGGATTGACAGGCAATCTGCGCGACTACCGCTTCGTCGACCGCACCGGGAAGTCGGTGACCGGCGCCGACGTGGACTACAACGGGCAACCCACCGGCTACACCACCGATCCGCAGGAGGTCGTCAACTACGTCGAGGCGCACGACAACGAGACCCTGTACGACGCTCTGGTGACCAAGCTGCCAACTGACACCGCGATGGAGGACCGGATCCGGATGCAGACACTGGCGTTGTCGACGACCGCGTTCAGCCAGGGCGTGTCGTTCTGGCATGCCGGAGGGGAGACGCTGCGGAGCAAGTCATTGGACCGCAACAGCTACGACTCCGGCGACTGGTTCAACGTCCTCGACTACAGCTACCAGACCAACGGCTTCGGCCGCGGGCTGCCGCCGAAGCGAGACAACGAGTCCAAGTGGCCCTACATGAAACCGCTGCTGGCCGATCCGACGCTGAAGCCGACGACTCGGGAGATCCGCTCGGCCACACGGCAGGCGGAAGCACTGCTGGCGATCCGACAGAGCTCACCGCTGTTCCGCCTCGGCACGGAGCAACTGGTGCAGCAGAAGGTGTCGTTCCCCAACGGAGGCCCGGAGCAGACCCCCGGTGTCATCGTGATGCATATCGACGACACAGTCGGACCCAACGTCGACCCGACCCTGAAGGGCTTGATGGTGGTGTTCAACGCCTCCGACGAAGCCACCACTCAGACAGTGGCAGATACGGCCGGTCAGCGCTACACCCTGCATTCCGTGCAGGCCAACGGCTCTGACCGCATCGTCAAGACCGCCACCCACAACAAGCGAACCGGACAGTTCACCGTCCCGGCTCGCACCGTGGCCGTCTTCGTCCAGCAGTAAGCCCACCAAGGAGTAGCCGGCGCCCAGGTAGTTGGGCGCCGGCTACCCCAGCACCACGTTCAACCGCAGTCAGCGTCCGGAGGGTTGCTGCCGCGCAGGGATCGCGTGGCGGCGCCAAAGCCGAACAGGCTCGCTATCGAGGCCATTTGGGTCTCCCGCCAGGTTGGAGTCACCACATGCTCACCAGTTCCACGCTCAGCCCAACCGCGCGCTTCTGGCTCGACTCGCTCGACCTGTTCGATCCCCGGCAAGACGGACCTCACTGGGAGCAGCCGATGGCTGACCTGATCGAGCACACGGTCCGAGGCCGCCTCGACATTGCCGACCTCGTACGCGAAGCGATCGTCATCCAACAGTTCCTGCTCGAACTCCTTACTCGCAGCGAACTAGATCGCGGATGCGTCATCACCCAGGTGGGAAGGCTGCTCAAGGCCACCGCCAGCCCCTGAAGCCAAGTACGAGGGATCGAAGGCGGGTCCGCAAGCCGTCCGTTATCCGAAGCGGACAAACTCGGCGACCCGACGCCTGACGCCGGGCGGCTTCACGGTCTCCGCTACCCCCGCCCGATGAGACCGTCCGCTCAGGGGCGTCCAATGCGACGCCGTAGCCCGGAACTACTGCGCTGTGGTCTTGCTGATTGTGACTCAGCTTCGCCCGGCGACGGTTCGGATCCCATCGCGTCGCATCTCGCGGCGCCCTGGCCGTTGATAGACGAAGCCGAAGCGTTCGTACAAGCTGCCCACTCGCTGGTTCTGCGCGGTCAGCTGGACGGCTCTCTGGTGGCGGTCGGCGTCGGCCGTCACGGCCTTGGTCAACTCGGAGCCGATACCACGGCCGAACGGCCAGGCGGCGACTGAGGTGAGCCGCCACACTCCGTCGCCGATCTCGACCGCCTTCGCGCAGCCGTGTTGACCCGGCTCGTCGATCAGCCAGACCCGCGCAGCTCGGGCGAACAGGATCGGCTCAATGATCATGCTCACCAGCATGATCACGGCGAAGTACCCGCCGAAGCCGACGACAGCACCCAGAACCGCGGCCTGGGGGCCGGCGAGGATCCAGCCGAACCAGCCAGCCACCGCGGTGAGCAGTGCCCACATCATCCCGATCACGCGGTGCGAGGGATCGCGCAGCGAGGCGGCCGCGGCGGTCCAGCCGAGCAGGACGCCCACCCGTAGGGCCCGCGACAGACTCACCGCGGTGAGTCCGTCCGCGGCGCCGGCACGATGCACGACGTCTGTCATGGCCGCAACCTAGATCGCCTCGCCGGGCCGGTCCACTCCCCCCGCCCAGGTTGTGGAGAGACCAACGTTTCAAAGTTTCTACCTCGCTCATGTCACAAACTGCCCTGAAATCGGGCCTCAAGGGGATGAGGACCTCGGGAGCGGCCCGGATCCCAGGACGGGGGGCACGGATGATCACAGACGTTGTGGAAGTCGCGTGGCGGGCGCATGGCAGTCCCAGCGCTATGGCCGGGACCGTGGACGGCTTGTGCGCACGCTGCGGCACGCCCGACTGTCTGACGGTCACCCGGAAGGTGATCTCCCGCAACTTCACTGCGTTCGACGACTGGTGCGATCCGGCCGGCGCCGGCTTGTGCCGGGCCTGCACCTGGGCGTTCCGCAGCCCGATGCTGCGCACGATTCCATTCCTGGTTGTCCGCTTCCCGGAGATGCTGACCCCCCTGGCCACCGATCAGCTTCGTGCCCAGCTCCGGGAGCCCGTGCTCCCCGACAAGACTGTCGTCGTGCCGCTGCGGCCCGGCCGCAAGCACGTCTTGTCCGGAGCGGCCTGGGGTCACGTCGCCACCGACGAGCATCTTCTGACCTGGACCTCGGATGATGCTCACCGGCTGGAGCTGGCCGAGCAGCTGCTCGCGCTGGGCTACCGGACGTCGCAGCTGCTGCAGCCGGCGCCGCCGTATCCCCAGACCGCGGCGCTTCCGGTCGCGCAGGCGATGTGGGCTCTCGACGCCTGGCAGGACCTCGCCCCGTGGCGGACCAAGCACGTGTGGATGGCGGTGGCGGTCCGGGCTCTCCGCGTCGAGACCGACGCCCGTCGTCGGACCGCGTGATGACGCCGCCAGCCACGACACCGACTGCCAGCTGGCTGTCTGCGCTGCCCGAGCTCCCGCCGCTGTCGGGGGCGGCGGCGACCGCTGAGCGGCTGCTCCTTCTCCTCCACTACGGCGTCGACTGGTCGACCTGGGTCGGTGACCACCGGATCCACTACTGGACGAGCCTGCTTCCCGACCGTGTCACCAAGGCCACCTACCGGTCCGGGACGCTCGACAAGTGGTGGAGCCAGGTCGCCTCCGATCTGCAGTCTGCCCCGCGGTCAGCCGCCGAGCGAGGCGAAGTCGCGCTCCTGCTGCGTGAGCAGTCAGGACCGGTGCTGGCCGTGCTCCGCGATGAGACACCGGCGCTGCTCCTGCGGATCCGGCTGACCACTGACGCCGTCCGTCAACGACGCCTCACCACCCTCGAGCTCCAGGAGCCCCAGCCGTGACCGCCACCATCCACTGGGCGGTCGAGCTGACCGCCGTTTCTTCCATCGTGCACGCCGGCAGCACGCACGGCACCGACACGCTGCTGCGACGCGAGCACATCACCACGCCCGCCGGCGACACGATCTTGATCCCCGTCATCTCCGGCAACTCCTTCCGCGGGCGCCTCCGCCGTGTCGCCGAGGAGCTGCTCCGCGACGTCCTCCAGCTGGAGGGCCAGATCCCTCTCCCCGCCGCGTACGCCCTCCGCAACGGGGGCTCCCTGTACAAGACCGGCCGGGAGCCACTGACCGGACGGCGCCGGGCCGCGATCCGCGACCTGGTGCCGCTCATCGGCGTCTTCGGCTGCGCGGCCGGGTCCACGATCATCGACGGCGCCCTGGAGGCGGGAAAGGTCGTGCCGCATGCCGCCGAGACCCGTCACCTCACCGGAGTCGCCCATCCGGTGTCGGTGTTCGATCTCGTCCAGCTCGAGGAGTACTCCCACACCGACGATCTCGACGACCACACCGGCCCCCAGATCGCCCGTGGTGATGACGTCGCCGCCGGCAACCAGATGAGGTACGCGGTCGAGACGTTCCCCGCCGGCAGCACCCTGTCCAGCTACCTCCGCCTGACCCGGGCCAGCGACCACCAGATCGCCTT
>JBMDXL010000278.1:0-10141 GCA_048594465.1 Microlunatus sp.
TTGAGGTCGGCGGTGTAGCACAGCGCCACCTCCGCGACCGTGGTGCCGGTCTCGCGGACCGCGTCGATCGCCGGTCGCATCTGGTTGACGTCGTTGAGGGCGTCGAAGATGCGGAAGATGTCGATGCCGACCTCGGCCGCCTCTGCCACGAACGAGGTCGTCACCTTGGTCGGGTAGGGGGTGTAGCCGACGGTGTTGCGGCCGCGCAGCAGCATCTGCAGGCACAACCCGGGCATGTTGTGCCGGAGCACCGCCAGGCGCTCCCACGGGTCCTCCTGCAGGAAGCGGAGCGCGACGTCGTACGTCGCCCCGCCCCAGCACTCCACCGACAGCAGCTCGGGCAGCGTCCGACCCACGTACGGGGCGACGCGGAGCAGGTCCTTGGTCCGCACCCGGGTGGCCAGCAGCGACTGGTGGGCGTCGCGGAAGGTGGTGTCGGTGACCTCCACGTTCGTGCGGGCGCGGAGGTCGGCGGCGAAGCCCTCCGGTCCCAGCTCCAGCAGCCGCTGGCGGGATCCGTGCGGGGAGGGCCGGCCCAGGTCGATCCCGGCGGGCAGCTTCTCCCGCGGGTCGAGCAGGGTCGGCGCGTCACCGTACGGCTTGTTCACCGTCACCTCGGCCAGCCAGCGCAGCATCCGGGTGCCGCGGTCGGCGGGGACATGGGTGGTCAGCAGCTCGGGGCGCTGCTCGATGAACGCGGTGGAGACGTCGCCGGCGATGAAGTCGGGGTCGGCCAGCACTGCCTGCAGGAACGGGATGTTGGTGCTCACCCCGCGGATCCGGAACTCGGCCAGGGCCCGACGCGAACGGGCCACCGCGGCGGCGAAGTCCCGACCGCGGCAGGTCAGCTTGACCAGCATGGAGTCGAAGTGCGGGCTGATCTCCACCCCGGTGTCGACGGTGCCGCCGTCCAGTCGGACCCCCGCACCACCGGCCGAGCGGTAGGCCGTGATGATGCCCGTGTCGGGCCGGAACCCGTTCACCGGGTCCTCGGTGGTGATCCGGCACTGCAGGGCGGCGCCGTTGATCCGGACCCGCTCCTGGCTCAGGCCCAGATCGGCCAGCGAGGAACCCGACGCGATCAGCATCTGCGACTGCACCAGGTCGACGTCGGTGATCTCCTCGGTGACCGTGTGCTCCACCTGGATCCGGGGGTTCATCTCGATGAACACGTGCTCGCCGGCCCGGGCGCCCTCGGTCTCCACCAGGAACTCCACGGTGCCGGCGCAGGAGTAGCCGATCGAGGTGGCGAAGGCCACCGCGTCGGCGCACAGCGCCTCCCGCAGTTCGGGCGAGATGTTCGGCGCCGGGGCGATCTCGACCACCTTCTGGTGCCGGCGCTGGATCGAGCAGTCCCGCTCGAACAGGTGCATCACGTGACCGCTCGCGTCGGCCAGGATCTGCACCTCGATGTGGCGCGGCCGACCGACGGCCTGCTCGATGAACGCGGTCGGGTCACCGAAGGCGCCCTCCGCCTCGCGCATCGCGGCCTCGACCGACTCGCGCAGCTTCGCCGGGTCGTCGACCCGCCGCATGCCGCGGCCGCCACCGCCGGCCACCGCCTTGACGAAGACCGGGAAGCCGATCTCCTCGGCACCGGTCACCAGCTCGTCCAGGTCCGCCGACGGAGGGGTCGAGCGCAGCGTCGGGATGCCCGCGGCCTTGGCCGCCTGCAGGGCCCGCACCTTGTGCCCGGCCAGCTCGAGCACGTCCGGCGGCGGTCCGATGAAGGTGATGCCGGCGTCCTGGCAGGCCTGGGCCAGCTCCGGGTTCTCGCTCAGGAAGCCGTAGCCGGGGTAGATGGCGTCGGCGCCGGACTCGCGGGCGGCCCGGATGATCTCGGCCACGTCCAGGTAGGCACGGACCGGGTGGCCCCGCTCGCCGATCAGATAGGCCTCGTCGGCCTTGATCCGGTGGACCGCGTTGCGGTCCTCGTAGGGGTAGACGGCGACCGTGGCCGCGCCCAGCTCGTAGGCGGCCCGGAAGGCGCGGACGGCGATCTCACCACGGTTGGCGACGAGGACCTTGGAGAACATGCCAGGAATCTATCCGGCGGACCCGGTGGTCCCGCACCACCGGCCGGGCGCGGACCGGCGCCTCAGGCCAGCTGGAACCGGACGGTGACCTGCGCGCTGACCCGCTGCTCGGCCGGCTCCAGGTCCAGCTCGGGCTCGGGTCCGCCCCCGGCGTCGGCGGCGAACGCGGCCTTGAAGGCCCGCGGCTGGTGGGCGAACGAGCCGTCGAGGTCGGACACCTCCAGCAGCGCGCCGAGGGTGGTGTCGAAGGCGGCCGCGTAGTCCGCGGCGCGGCGGCGGGCCTCGTCGATCGCGGCGATCCGCACGGCCCGGTGCAGCGGGTTGGTCGGGCGCAGCGACCACCACGGACCGTCCACCTGGGCGCCGTCCAGGGCGGTCAGCACGGCGATCAGCCCGGGCAGGGCGGCGAAGTCGGTCACCACCAGCTCGCTGCTCAGGCTGCCCCGGTAGCCGGTGACGGTGCGACCGCGGCGACCGGAGAACACCGGCCCGACGTGCAGACCGGAGGTCGCGTGCCGCTCCAGCACCGCCGCGTGCTGCTCGGTGATGGCCCGCAGCAGCGTGGAGGCGGTGGCCAGGTCACGGCGGACCTGGTCGGCGTCGGCGCCGGTGGCGTGGACGGTGGCCGACAGCGTGGCCAGATCGGGCGGGCCGCCGAGCTCCGCCTCGCCACGGACGGTCACCACCGGGGTCGTCATGGCGCCAACCTAACCGCCCGCCCGACAACGGATGGAGTTGTCACCGATGACGGTGACAACTCCATCCACTCCCCGGGTCAGCAGCGGATCGCTGGCCGGCCCCTCAGACCGAGCTCGGCTCCGGCAGCCTGCGCAGCGATCCGCGCAGGGTGAGGTGCTCGCGGCGGGCGATGACCGCCACGGCCACCAGCACCCCGAGGATGGTCAGGGCACCACCGCCGATCAGGGTCCAGCGCGGCCCGAATGCCTCCCCGACCCAGCCGATCAACGGCGCCCCCACCGGGGTGCCACCCATCAGCACCATCGCGTAGAGGGCCATCACCCGGCCCCGGAGCTGCGGGTCGATGCCCATCTGCACCGACGCGTTGGAGGCGGTCAGGGTGAGCAGCGCGGCCAGACCCATCACCGGCAGCACGGCGGCGTACGCGGCATAGGTCGGCATCAGCCCGGCGACCACCTCGATGGCCCCGAAGGTCAGGGCCATCAGCGCGATGAACCGGCCGCGTGGGCGTCGCACCCGTCGGGCGGCCAGCAGGGCGCCGGCCAGCGAGCCGACGGCCATGAAGGTGCCGAGGATGCCGTACTGCTCCGGCCCGAGGCCGAACTCCTGCTGGGCCATCAGCGCCGATGTGAGCTGGAAGTTCATCCCGAAGGTGCCGACGGAGAACACCACCATGAGGACCAGCAGGATGTCGCTGCGGCCGGCCACGTAGGCCAGTCCCTCGCGGATCTGGTGCTTGCCGCGGCTGGCGGGCAGGCTCGGCTCGAGCTTGGCGCCGTCGATGATCACCAGGGCGGCGATGAAGGCCAGGTAGGTGACGGCGTTGGACAGGATCGCCCAGCCGGAGCCGAAGGCCGCGATCACCAGACCGGCCACGGCCGGACCGACGATCCGGGCGGCGTGGAAGGTGGCGGAGTTGAGACCGATGGCGTTGGGCAGCCGGTCCCGGCCGACCACCTCGGACACAAACGACTGCCGGGACGGGTTGTCGAAGGCGGTGCCGAGACCGAACGCGAAGGCGATCACGAACACGATGCCGGTGGTGGCCACCCCGGTGATGGCCAGGATGCCGAGGGTGCCGGCGCAGATGGCCAACCAGGCCTGGGTGATCTTCAGCACGAGGCGCTTGTCGAAGCGGTCGGCCACCAGCCCGCCGTAGGCGGACAGCAGCAGCATCGGCAGGAACTGCAGCGCGGTGGTGATCCCGATGGCGACGCCGGAGCCGCCCGACAGCTCGAGCACCAGCCAGTCCTGGGCGACCCGCTGCATCCAGGTGCCGATGTTGGACACGAACGAGCCGGTCACGTAGACGCGGAAGTTCGGGACCGCCAGGGCGGCGAACATGCCGCCGCGCGGCTGTTCGGCAGCGTCCTGGGTGTCGGGCGTGGTCTCGCTGGTCGCCGCGGCTTCGGTGCTGTCGGTCGTCGCGCTCGTGGCGCTCGCCTCCCTCGGGTGGTGCCTGATGATCATGGAACGGGCTCGCGGTCGGCGAGCGCCCGGTTACGTCTCGGCGATCTTCTGCAGGACGGGGATGGCGGCGCGCAGGGTGGCCCGCTCCTCCCCGGTGAGCTTCTCCAGCCGCACCGCCAGCCACTCGTTCCGGCGCTGCCGGTTGGCCTCGAGCAGCTCGGTGCCCTGGTCGGTCAGGCCGACCACGATGGCGCGCTTGTCGGTCGGGCTGGGGGTCCGGCGGAGCAGACCGCGGCCCTCCAGGTGGTCGACCAGCCGGGTCATCGACGGGGCCTTGACCTGCTCGTACGCGGCCAGCTCGCCGATCTGCAGCTCGCCCTCCCGCAGCAGCACACCCATCGCCGACAGCTGGCTCGGGGTCAGCTCCTCCGCATCGGCCCGGGCCTGCCGCAGGTGCCGGGCCAGCCGGAACACCGCCGGGCGCAGCTCCCCGGCCAGCAGCAGGATCGACTCGTACGTGGGCACGTGCCCAACAATATTACTTAGCAATGCTAAATACAAGGGCCCGAACTGGCTGACGGGTCAGGGGGTGGGTGCGAGGGCCAGCTGCTCCAGGGCGTCGGCGGCCTCGCCGGCCGCGTCGTGTCGGGCGAACGAGGTCTGCATCGCCGTGACCCCCGCCCGGATGGCGGGGTCGGTCAGCACCTGGTCGACCATCGCCCGGAGCCGCCGCGGCGAGGGCCGCCAGCGCCGCCGTACGCCGACCCGGGACCAGACGATCCGGGCCCCGATCTCGGCCTTCTCCTCGCTGCTGCCGATCTGCACCAGCGGGACGCCGTGGGCCAGGGCCGAGGTCACCCCGATGTAGCCGCCGTTGGTCAGGAAGGCGTCGACCCGGGGCAGCGCCTCCTCGTAGGGGATCCAGGACGCCACCCGCAGCCCGTCCGGCGCCGGCCCGTCGAGCCCGGCCCGCAGATCGGCCACCGACCCCGCGCCGGTGGTCACCAGCACCTGGCGCCCGGTGCCGGCCAGCGCGGCCACAGCCGGCAGCACCAGCTCGCTCAGGTCCGGACGCAGGGTCCCCTGGCTGACCAGCACCGCCGGCCGTTCGTCGGCCAGGAACTCCGGCCACCAGGACGGCAGCGCCCGCCCCGGAGCCTGCTCGGGACGCAGTGCCCCGATGTAGCGGATCTGGCCGGGCAGGTCGCGGCGCGGGTACTCGAACTCAGCGACGCACGCCTGCAGGTGCAGGTGCGGCGACAGGGCCTCCTCCACCACCGAGCGGTCGGTGGACGGCAGCCCGAGCTCGTGCCGGACCTCCGCGAGCCGGTCCAGCGCCGGACCCCAGATCAGCCGTCGCAGGATCCGGGAGGTGACCCGGTTGCGACGTCGTCCCTCGCGGCCGCGCATCGGCAGCAGCCCGGCACCGTACGGCGGGGTGTCGACGTCGGCGTACGTGAGCGGGCCGTCCCCCAGACTGGCCCAGACCGGGCCGCCCCGCTCGTGCCACAGGCGGGCCGCCACGAACACGGCGTCGGTCAGCACGGCGTCGACGGCGACGCCCTCGGCCAGCCGCTCCAGGTCCCGCACCCGTCGCGCCGCGTCCCCCACCAGCTGGTCGGCGAACCCCTGGCGGAGACCGGCGATGGCCCGCGGGCTGCCGGCGCCGCCGTACGCCGCCGCGAGATCGGCCGGTTCGCGGGCCTCGGTGACACCGTACGGTTCCGCGCCGACCGCGGCGATCCGGTCGTGGAAGCGACGGGCGGCGTACCACAGGACGCGGTGGCCGCGGCCGGTCAGCCGGGCGGCCACGGGCAGCGGGTTGATCGTGTGCGCGGTGATCGGGGTGGAGGCGAACAGGAAGGTCAGACGGCGCACACCGCAGCGTGTCACGACCGGGCCGATCCGCGCTGGTCCGTTCACCGAGCGGGCCGGACCGGCTCTAGGCTGAACGGGTGAGCGACCCGGCGACGACCTCCCCCGCGGAGCACCCCGACGCCCACCTGATCGAGCAGGCCGACGTGCCGCCGCTGGACGTCGACGGCGTCCAGGCCGCCACCGTCGGCACCGGTGTCTTCGCCCTGGCCACGGTGATCATGGCCGTCGGCTACGACACCCTGGCCGCGGCCGGCGACGGGTGGTGGCTCGGCGTGGGGATCAGCGGCTTCGGTCTCGGGCTGATCAGCCTCGTCTACACCACGAACCGCCGCCGACGGCGGCGGCGGGGCGAGACCGTCTCGGCCTGAGGCGTCCGGGACCGCTCAGCTGACGGCCGGGACAGCCTCGTTCACCGTCCGGGGTCAGAGCCGCGAGTCGTCCAGACCGGCCAGCAGCTTCTCCAGCAGGTGGGCCAGCTCGTCCACCTGCCGGCTGGTCAGCCCGCGCATCAGATCGGCCTCCACCAGGTTGGACTCCCGGATGGTCGTGCCGTAGAGCTGCCAGCCGCGCTCGGTCAGTCCGACCAGCACCCGGGTGCGGTTGGTGGGGTCGGTGGTCCGGTCGACGAGGTCGCGCTCCACCATCCGGTCCAGCCGGTGGGTCATCGACGACGGGGCGACATGGGCCGCGGTGGCCAGCTGCGTCGGGGTGAGCCGGTTGTCCTCGGCCCGCGCGATCTCGCTGAGCACGGTCCACTCCCCGCCGGACACGTCGAGGTCGGCCAGCTGCTGGTCGTACCACTGGTTCAGCCGGCGCGAGACCCGGTGCACGGAGGTGATCACCCGCTGCACGGACTCGTCCGCCCCCGCCGCGACGTACGCCGCCACCAGCCGGCGCAGATCCGCGACCTCACCCCCGGGGCTGGGCACGGAGGCGGCTGTGCCTGCGCCGGCCGTCTTCCCCGCGTCCGCCCGTCCCGCCCGCTCGACCATGTCCTCATCCTCCCCGACGTCGGTTCCCGGACACGGGGTCGGGTCGCCGACCCGGGGACGCGCGACCCACCTGCCGACAAGGAGCGGACACACCTCACCTGGCGCGCTCCGGGTGTGCCCGCTCCTTCGCGCTGCCCGAGAGGCTCCGTACGGACCGGACACCCAGAGTTCACCCGGGCGTTGCCCGATCGAGGGGTCGGCGTCATTGGCCGCCTGACAGTGTCGGCAGACGTCGGACCATCCCCCGGGTGCGTCCAGGCTGCCGCGCGCGGCCGGGTCGCGACCCCCACCTGAGGAGAAGCCTCGTGACTGACCTGCCCATGCTCGGCCTCACCCACGGCAACCGCAGCGCCGTGACCTGCCACCTGAAGTGCGACAGCCAGTGCTCCCGGCCGGACCCGAACCCCTCCACCGAGCCCACGTTCGCCGAGATCGCCGGCCGCCAGCTGTCCCGCCGCGCACTGCTGGCCGGCGGGAGCACGCTGGCCGCCGCGGCCGCGTTGCCCGTGCTCTGGCCCGAGCGGGCTGCCGCCGCTCCCCGGTCCGGGGCCGCCCCCGGGACGCTGCCCTTCACCGGCATCGACCCGGTGTCAGCCGAGGCCGACGTGCTCGCGGTGCCGGACGGCTACCAGTGGACCCCGATCCTGCGCTGGGGCGACCCGCTGTTCGCGTCCTCCCCCGCCTTCAACCCGAACCGCCCCGACGCCCAGGCCCAGGCCCTGCAGTTCGGCTACAACAACGACTACCTCGACATCCTGGTCGACGCCCGCGGGCGTACGGGGCTGCTGTGCTGCAACCACGAGTACACCAACCGGCCGATCATGTTCCCGCCGACAACCAGCACCGACGAGGAGGCCGAGGTGCTGCGGACGCTGATGGCCGCGCACGGGTTCAGCGTGGTCGAGCTGGAGCGGCGGGCCCGTCGGCAGCCGTGGCGCTACGTCCGCGGGGGTCGCCGGAACCGCCGGATCACGGCCAGCACCCCGTTCCGGCTGACCGGGCCGGCCGCGGGGAGCCCGCTGCTGCGCACCGCCGCCGACCCGACGGGGCGGCGGGTGGCCGGCACCTTCGGCAACTGCTCCGGCGGCACCACGCCGTGGGGCACGATCCTGTCCGGCGAGGAGAACTTCCAGGGCTACTTCAAGGCCGATCCCACGGCCCGGGGCAGCAAGCGCTACGGCCTGACCAACACCCCGAGCGTGTACGGCTGGGAGAAGATCGACCCGCGGTTCGACGCCACCACCAGCGCGTACGCCAACGAGCCGCACCGGTTCGGCTACATCGTCGAGATCGATCCGTCCGACCCGTCCTCCACCCCGCGCAAGCACACGGCCATGGGCCGGTTCAAGCACGAGGGCGCCAACGTCCGGGTCGACCGCGACGGCACCGTGGCGGCGTACATGGGCGACGACGAGCGCTTCGACTATCTCTACAAGTTCGTGGCCAAGCGCAAGTACCGGCCGGGCAGGAGCGCCGCGGCCCGGCGGCACAACCTGACCCTGCTGACCGAGGGCGACCTGTACGTGGCCCGGTTCAGCGGTGAGCAGCGGCCCGACGGCGACAACCTGGGCCGCGGTGCCTGGATCCCGCTGGTCCTGGACGGCGAGTCGACGGTCCCCGGGATGACCGTGGACGAGGTGCTGGTGTTCACCCGGGAAGCCGCCGACCTGGTCAAGGCCACGCCGATGGACCGCTGCGAGGACGTCGAGCCGAACCCGACCACCGGCAAGGTCTACGTCGCCTGCACCAACAACACCCAGCGCGGGGTGGCCGCCGGCAAGCCCGTGGCCGACGCCGCCAACCCGCGGACCGGCAACAAGAACGGTCACGTGATCGAGCTGACCGAGCACCGCAACCGGGCGGGGGCGACCTCCTTCAGCTGGAACATCCTGCTGCTCTGCGGCGACCCCGAGGACGCGTCGGTGCAGACCTACTTCGCCGGCTGGGACGGCCCGGTGGCCCCGATCTCCTGCCCCGACAACGTCGCCTTCGACAGCGACGGCAACCTGTGGATCTCCACCGACGGCGCGCCGGGCACGATCGCCAAGGCCGACGGCCTGTTCAAGGTGCCGCTGGAGGGCGACGAGCGTGGCCACGTGCAGCAGTTCCTGGCCGTCCCCCGGGACGCCGAGACCTGTGGACCGGTCGTCCACGACACCGACGACTCGGTGTTCGTCGCGGTCCAGCACCCGGGCGAGGAGGGCACCTGGACCGCGCAGCGCTCCTACTTCCCCGACTACGTGGCCGCCGGCCAGAAGCCGGACCGCGGTGACTGGCGCGGCCCCCGCCCGGCCGTGGTGCAGGTGACCAGGAAGCGCTGACCCCGGAACGTACGGGTGCCCGGATGTCGCCGGATCTGCCTTCCCGGCGACATCCGGGTGCTCCGCGCGCATCCGTCCTGACCGGATCTGACTTCGCGGCGACATCCGGTCAGCCGGCCTCGGCCCGAACGACCGGACGTGACTTCCCGGCGACACCCCGTCAGTTCCGGCCCACCCGTACGACCGGATGCGGCTTCCCGGCGACATCCGGCCAGCCGGCCCCGGCCCGTACGACCGGACGTGACCTCCCGGCGACACCCGGCCAGCCCCGCCCCACCCGTACGACCGGACGCGACTCCCCGCTCGCCTCTGGTCGACCGAGGAGCGTGGACATCAGGTGCTCTGCCGGTCCTTCTTGGCCAGCGCCGCCAGCTGCTCGTTGTAGGCCTTGAGCTCGGCGTCGTCGTCGCGGTCGGCCTGGCGGTCCAGCCGCTTGGTCTCCTTGGCGTCGCTGCGCACCCACTGGACGATCAGGGTGAGACCGATCAGCAGGGCCGGGATGTCGCCGGCCCCCCAGGCGATCCCGCCGCCGAGCTGCTGGTCGGCCAGCAGGGCGCCGTCGTCGTTCTGGCCCAGCGCGTGCCACCAGTCCGGGCCGATCAGGGCGGCTGACTGCATCAGCGACAACCCGAAGAAGGCGTGGAAGGCCATCGTGATCAGCAGGATCAGCAGCCGGATCGGGTACGCGGGCCGCTTGGGTCCGGGGTCGATCCCGACCAGCGACCAGATGAACAGGGAGCCGGCCAGCAGGAAGTGCACCGTCATCAGCACGTGGCCGATGTGGGTGAACATCGCCACCTGGAAC
>JBMDXL010000279.1:0-2645 GCA_048594465.1 Microlunatus sp.
GCTGGCTGGCGCGCTCCCGACGACGCCTGCCCCGACTTCAGCTGCGACCTCTCCCAGAACGCCGCCGAGGAGATCGCCGACCTGGTCGTCGGCGCCCTGCGCGACGTCTACGGGGTCCAGCACCCGGTCTTCCTGGACCCCGACCAGCTGGCCGAGATCCTGCGGACCGAGCCCTCGGTGATCGAGGGTCCGGACGGCGCCACCTCGGTGACCAGCGGGACGCTGCTGGACGGTGACCCGGGCGCTCGCGGCTCGGGCCTGGAACGGGTGCCGGGTAACCGGGGCGTGGCCATGGCGGCCGTGCTGCCCGCCGACCGGGACCACCTCGAGGCCCTGGTGGAGACCGAGCTGACCGCCGCGCTCGGCCACCCTCCGATCCGCGACGAGGAGGGCGACATCGTCATCCGGGTCGGGTCGACGCTGCTGTTCCTCCGCACCGCTGCCGACGCGCAGGACGTGGTGCTCTTCTCCGCCGTGGTGCACGACGTGGACGGGCGCTCCCGGGCGACCGAGGTGCTCAACGACCTGAACGTGGAGGCCCGCTGGGTGAAGTTCCAGCTGGTCCGCGACCGGGTCTTCGTCCTGACCAGCGTCCCGGCCCGTCCGTTCGTCCCGGCCCACCTGCACCAGGCCGTCCGGGTGATGTCGGACGTCGCCGACGGCGTGGACGACGAGCTGGCGGCCAAGCTGGGCGGTCGCACCACGTTCGGCGGCGATCTGTGACCGTCCCGGATCCGGGACCAACGCCTCTGCCGCCGCGGCGACGGCCGCGGCAGGATGGATGACCGCCGGCCGCCCGCCCGGCCGATCAGGAGGATCGATGCCACAGTCCCACCAGCGCTTCGCGCCGTTGCCGGCCACCGAGTGCCTGTCGCTGCTGCGCGGCCAGAGCATCGGCCGGGTCGGCTGGACCTCGGCGGAGGGGCCGCAGATCCTGCCGGTCAGCTACGTGCTGGCCGACGGGGTGATCATCTTCCGGACGTCGCCGTACGGGGTCCTGGCCGAGCTGCGCGAGGCCACCCCGGTCGCCTTCGAGGTGGACGAGTTCGACGTGGCGACCCGCACCGGCTGGAGCGTGCTGGTCCAGGGGACGGCGCGCGCGGCAGGCAATCCCGACGAGCTGGAGGGACGCTGGCTGGCCGACGAGCCGCTGCCCTGGGCGACCGGCGTCCGCAACCTCTATCTCCTGATCACCCCGGAGCACGTGTCCGGACGGGCACTGTCCGCGTGACCGTGCCCGCCGCCACGCCGCGGACCCGGATCTTCCTGCTCGACGACCACGAGATCGTCCGGCACGGGCTGCGCGACCTGTTCGAGTCCGAGAGCGACCTGGAGGTCGTGGGGGAGAGCGGGTCGGCCCGGGAGGCGGAGCGGATCATCCCGGCCCTGCGCCCCGACGTCGCCGTCCTGGACGCGCGGCTGCCCGACGGCAGCGGCATCGACGTCTGCCGCTCGATCCGGTCCCGCGACCCGGGTGTCCGCGGTCTCATCCTCACCTCCTACGACGACGACGAGGCCCTCTTCGCCGCCATCATGGCGGGCGCCTCGGGCTACGTGCTGAAGCAGATCCGCAGCACCGACCTGGTCGATGCGGTCCGGCGCGTGGCGACCGGTCAGTCGCTGCTCGACCCGGCCGTCACCACCCGGGTGCTGGACCGGCTGCGGCACGCCGACGACGCCCCCAGCGAGCTCGCGCAGCTGACCGAGCGGGAGCGGCAGATCCTCGAGCTGATCGCCGAAGGGCTGACCAACCGGCAGATCGGCGAGCGCCTCTACCTGGCGGAGAAGACGGTCAAGAACTACGTCTCCAGCCTGCTGGCCAAGCTCGGCCTGGAGCGGCGGACGCAGGCCGCGGTGCTCGCCGCCAAGCTGCTGGGCTGACCAGCGGCCCGACGGCGGTCCCGGGACCTTCGGCCCGCTCCGGGTCCGACCTGCGACCCGCCCGGACGGCGACCTCCAGCACTGCTCGGGACGTGCCTGCGCGGCTTGGATGGGGGTATCGGCAGACAGCCGAGTGCAGACCTCAGGAGTGCATGATGAGCAACATCACCGCCGAACCGGTTACCCCGGTCCGCTCCGACGCCGGGCGACCGGTCGTCACCAGCCTGGCCGCCCGTCGGGTGCTGGCCGTGCTCCGCCTCATGTTCGGCTTCACGTTCCTGTGGGCCTTCCTGGACAAGACCTTCGGACTGGGCTTCGCCACCCCCGCCGCCAAGGCGTGGATCAACGGCGGCAGCCCGACCAAGGGCTACCTCAGCTCCTCGGAGGGTCCGTTCGCCGGCTTCTACCACGCTCTCGCGGGCAACGCGGTCGTCAACGTGCTGTTCATGGTCGGCCTGCTCGCCATCGGGGTGGCGCTCATCCTCGGCATCGGTCTGCGGGTCACCGCCGTGGCCGGCAGCCTGATGTACGTGATGATGTGGTCCGTGGTCCTGCCCCTGACCACCAACCCGATCGTCGACGACCACCTCACCGGTGCGGTCACGCTGATCCTGTTCGCCCTCACCGGCGCGGGTGCCACCTGGGGTCTGGGCCGCTGGTGGGCCGGCCGGGACGTCGTGGCCGCGAACCCCTGGCTGCGGTAGGACCGACGATGACCACGTACGAGGACTACTGGCTGGCCATGTCGCGGGGGGCCACGGTGG
>JBMDXL010000028.1:0-4337 GCA_048594465.1 Microlunatus sp.
GCCATGTCCGAGACGAGCATCCGCATGTCGTTCCCCACCTCGACCGGGTCGATGTGCTGGTAGAGGTTGGGATCGACCTTGATGGCGCTGGCGTGCAGTCCCGCCTTGTGGGCGAAGGACGACGAGCCAACATAGGGGGCGCGAGCGCTCGGTGGAACGTTCGTCACCTCGGCGATCGCATGCGATAACCGCGTCGCCTCTTGCAGTGATCCGGCTGGGAGGAGGTCCCAGCCGTACTTGAGCTGGAGGTTGGCCACGACGGTGACCAGATCGGCGTTGCCGGTCCGTTCGCCGTAGCCGTTGATGGTGCCCTGGACGTGCATCGCGCCGGCGTCCACGGCGGCCAGGGTGTTGGCCACGGCGCAGCCGGTGTCGTTGTGGCAGTGGATGCCCAGCTGGGCCCCGGTGGTGCCGGCGGCGCCGACGATCTCGCCGACCCAGGGCGGCAGCATGCCGCCGTTGGTGTCGCACAGGACGACAACCTCGGCCCCGGCCTCGGCCGCGGTGTGCACCACCTCCAGCGCGTACGCCGGGTTGGCCCGGTAGCCGTCGAAGAAGTGCTCGCAGTCGACCATCACCCGCATGCCCTCGGACCGCAGGTGGGAGACCGTGTCCGACACCATGGCCAGGTTCTCCCGCAGCGTGGTCCGCAGCGCCTGCTCGACGTGCCGGTCGTGGGACTTGGCCACGATGCAGGCCACGTCGGCGCGCGAGTCGCGCAGCGCCGCCGTGAGCGGGTCGTCGGCGGCGACCAGGCCGACGCGGCGGGTGAAGCCGAAGGCGGTCAGGGTGGCGTTCGTCAGCGGGACCGCACCGGAGGCCATCTCGGAGAAGTACGTCGTGTCGCTCGGGTTGGCCCCCGGCCAGCCGCCTTCGATGAAGTGCACGCCCAGCTCGTCCAGCAGCGCGGTGATGGCGAGCTTGTCGTTGACCGACAGGTTCAGGCCCTCCTGCTGCGACCCGTCCCGCAGGGTCGTGTCGTACACGTGGAACGGGACCGGCGCTGGCCTGACGGGCGTCGACATCTGCGGGTTCCTTCGATCTGCTCGGGAATCGTGCTGGGTGGTGCGGCGTGCTGGGTGGTGCCGGAGGTGTCCTGGCATGAAAAAACCTCCCGCAGAAGCACAGGAGGTCGGCGCGCTGAGGGCTTCAGCGCGCTACGAGATAATCACCAGGAACGACATGCCCACAGTCCTACCGCATCGGACGCGTCTTGGCCAGACGCTGTCCAGGATCTGAGTCGGTCCGTCAGGTCGACGGAAGAGACGACAATGATTGTCATATCATCGTGGCGCCCCAGCGTCGTGGCCCGCCCGCCGAGTCCCCATCCGGCTCTCGGCTCCACCCATCGTGACCACCACGCCCACAGGAGTGCCATGTCTGCCGCCACCACCCTCCTCCGTCCCCTCTCCAAAGCCGCCGGCATCGTGATCAGCGGCGTGGTGGGAGTCACCCTCGTCGAAGCCGTCCGCTCGGGGCGCGCGCGCCGGACCGCTCGCGAAGGTGCCGTCCGGGCGACCACCTGGGGGATCCGGGCCCAGCGCGCAGCCGAGGTCCGGGCTGAGGAGGCCCGCCTGGGCTGGGGGGACATCGTGGCGGAGGCCCGGTCGCGCACCGGCGAGGAGAGCCCGGCCCCCTCGGCCACCCCGGGCCACGCCCACGAGCACTGAGCCCGGACGAAGCAGCCGATGTCGACCTCCCGGCACGCCTCCCCCACCCCCGCCCCGGCGTCGCCGCCAACCCCGGCGGACCCGGTCGCGCACCGGACCGGGACGCCGACCGGTGACCGGCCCGAGCCGCCCGACCTGCCCGTGCAGATCGTCGCCGACGCCGCCGGTCGGCTGCGTCTGAGGCTGCCGTGGCTGGTGGGCTCGCCGGCCCGGGCCGTGGCGGTCGAGGAAGCCGTGCACCGCCTCCGCGGCGTCCGTGCCGTGCAGGCCTTCCCGCGGACCGGGGCGGTCGTGGTCTGGCACTCGAACCGGTGCGACCGCGAAGAGCTGCTGCGCGCGGTCCGCGGGGCGGGTCTGACCAGCGCCTCGGCCGTCGCCACGCGGCCGCCGTGGTCGGCCGAGGTCTCCAACGGCGACGTGCTCCGGATGGTCCTCGGTGGTGCCGCCCTGGCCCTGCTCGGGTTCCGGCGCTACGGGTTGCGACGACCGCCCGCTCTCGGCAGCGGCAGCCGGCTGTTCGCCACCGGTGTCACCGTGGCCACGGGCTATCCCTTCTTCCGCGGGGCCGTACGCTCGCTGGCCGGTGGGCGAGGCGTCGGTACCGACGCGCTCGTGTCGGCGGCCACCATCGCCTCGCTGGTGCTCCGGGAGAACGTGGTCGCGCTGACCGTGCTGTGGCTGCTCAACATCGGCGAGTACCTGCAGGACCTCACCCTGCGCCGCACCCGGCGGGCGATCAGCGACCTGCTGACCGGCAGCGCCGACACGATCTGGATCCGCTCCGGCCACGACACCGGTGACCCGATCGAGGTGCAGGTGGCCGTGGACGACCTCGAGGTGGGAGACCTGGTCGTGCTGCACGAGCAGGTCGCCCTGCCGGTCGACGGCGTCGTCACCGAGGGTGGCGGTCTGCTCGACCAGGCCGCGGTCACCGGGGAGAGCCTGCCGGTCACCGTCACGGTCGGCGACCGGGTGGTCGCCGGCAGCGTGCTGGTCCGCGGTCGGCTGGTCGTCCAGGCGTACGCCGTCGGCTCCCAGACGGCCATCGGGCGCATCATCGACCGGGTCGAGCAGGCACAGCAGGACCGCGCCCCGATCCAGACGGTCGGTGAGACGTTCTCCCGGCGCTTCGTCCCGCTGTCGTGCGCCCTGGCCGGACTCACCCGGCTGGCCCCCCGCGACGTCCGGCGGGCGATGACCATGTTGCTGGTCGCCTGCCCGTGCGCGGTCGGTCTGGCCACCCCGACCGCCATCAGCGCCGCCATCGGCGCGGGGGCCCGGCGCGGCATCTTGATCAAGGGCGGGTCCCACCTGGAGAACGCCTCCCGGGTGGACGCGGTGGTGATCGACAAGACCGGCACCCTGACCACCGGCCGACCGGTGGTGACCAACGTGGTCGCCTTCGACCCCGACTGGACGCCCGAGCAGGTGCTGGCGTACGCGGCCTCGTCGGAGATCCACTCCCGCCACCCGCTCGGCCAGGCCGTGATCCGGTCCACCGAGGAGCGGCACATCGCCATCCCCGAGCACGAGGAGTGCGAGGTGCTGCTGGGCATGGGGATGCGGACCCAGGCCGACGGTCGCACCCTGCTGCTGGGGAGCCCCGAGCTGCTGGCCGCCCTGGAGGTCACCCTCGACCCGGCCCGGGAGTGGGTCGAGCGACTGCGCGCCCAGGCCGAGACCCCGTTGCTGCTGGCGGTGGACGCCCGGCTGGTGGGTCTGGTGAGTCTGACCGACACGATCCGGCCCGAGGCGGCGGAGGTGCTGGCCGAGCTGCGCCGCCGGGGCGTCGAGGAGATCGTGATGCTCACCGGCGACCACCCCCGGGTGGCGGCCGCCACCGCCCAGGCCGTCGGCATCTCGCAGTGGCGCGCCCAGGTCCTGCCGGAGGACAAGCAGGCGGTGGTGGCCGAGCTGAAGCAGCGGGGCCGGACCGTGGCCATGATCGGCGACGGCACCAACGACGCCCCCGCGCTGGCTCTGGCCGACATCGGCATCGCGATGGGGATCGCCGGCACCGACGTGGCCGTGGAGACGGCCGACGTCGCCCTGGCCGGCGACGACCTCACCACGGTCCTCGAGCTGCGCGGACTGTCCGCGCGCACCATCGCCACGATCCGGCAGAACGACGGCATGGCCATCGCGGTGAACGGTCTCGGTCTGGCCGTCGGCGCGCTCGGCGCCCTGTCCCCCGTGCTGGCGGCGGTGCTGCACAACGCCTCCTCCGTGGCCGTGGTGCTGAACTCCGGCCGGCTCGCCCGGGAGCGACGCGAGCCTCCCGTCGGCGACACCCGACGTCTCGACGAGACCAGCTAGCAGGCCCGGCGCCGACGCACTCCCTGTCGATAACGACTGTCATTTGCGATAGTGTCGCTGTGTGGATGTCGGAGGCGGCGCAGAGCCGGTGGGGACGCGCCGGCCGGAGCGGGGCGCGGCCGCGTCCCCGCGCCTGGAGGTCGACGAGCTGACCATCCGCATGCACGGCCGGCCCGTGGTGGTCGACGTCAGCTTCGCGGTGGGCGCGGGCGAGCGGGTCGCTCTGCTGGGGGCCTCCGGCTCGGGCAAGAGCCTGACGGCGCGGGCCCTGGTCGGCCAGTCGCTGCCCGGGATGACCGTCAGCGGCCAGGTGCGGGTGAGCGGTCGGGGGGTGCTGGGCCGGCCCGCCAC
>JBMDXL010000280.1:0-1971 GCA_048594465.1 Microlunatus sp.
CGGACCACGCCGTCGGGGTTGATGCCGTTGACCTTGACGCCGTGCTCACCGAGCTCGGCGGCCAGCAGCCGGACCTGGTGGGCCTGGTCGGCCTTGGTCGCGGAGTAGGCGATGTTGTTGGGTCCGGCGAAGATCGAGTTCTTGCTCGAGATGTAGACGATGTCGCCACCGAGCTGCTGCTCGATCAGCACCTTCGCCGCCGCCCGGGAGACCAGGAACGACCCCTTGGCCATCACGTTGTGCTGCAGGTCCCAGTCCGCCACCGTGGTGTCCAGCAACGCCTTGGACAGGGACAGACCGGCGTTGTTGACCACCAGGTCCAGCCCACCGAAGGCCAGCACGGTCGCGTCCACGGCGGCCTGCACCGCGTCCTCGTCGGTCACGTTCGCCGCGATCCCGATCGCCACGTCGGTCCCGCCCAGCTCGGCGGCGGCCGCCGCGGCCTTGTCGGCATCCAGGTCGGCGATGACCACGCACGCGCCCTCGGCGGCCAGCCGGGTGGCGATGGCCTTGCCGATCCCGGACGCCGCACCGGTGACCAGGGCGATCCGCGAGGCCAGCGGCTTCGGCTTCGGCAGCCGGGCCAGCTTCGCCTCCTCCAGCGCCCAGTACTCGATCCGGAACTTCTCCGCCTCGTCGATCGGTGCGTAGCTGGACAGACCCTCGGCCCCGCGCATCACGTTGATCGCGTTCAGGTAGAACTCACCGGCCACCCGCGCGGTCTGCTTGTTCTTGCCGTACGAGAACATCCCGACCCCGGGGACCAGCACGATGGCCGGGTCCGCGCCGCGGATGGCCGGCGAGTCGGCGTCGGCGTGACGGTCGTAGTAGCCCTGGTAGTCGGCCCGGTACGCCGCGTGCAGCTCCCGCAGCCGGGCGATCGAGTCCGCCACGCTGGCGTCGGCCGGCAGGTCCAGCACCAGCGGCTTCACCTTGGTCCGCAGGAAGTGGTCCGGGCACGAGGTGCCCAGCGCGGCCAACCGCGGGTGCTCGGCCGCAGCCAGGAACTCCAGCACCCGGGGATCGTCGCTGTAGTGACCGACCACCGGCGCGTCGGCCGAGGCGATCGAGCGCAGCGTCGCCGCCAGTGCCGCCGCCTTGGCGTGCCGCTCCGCGGTCGGCAGCGCGCCGTACCCGTCCAGCGCCGGACCGAACGGCTCCGGCCGGCTGTGCTCGGCGATGTAGGCGGCCGCGGTGTCGATGATCCACAGCGAGTTGGCCTCGGCCTGCTCGCTGGTGTCCCCCCACGCGGTGATCCCGTGCCCGCCCAGGATGCAGCCGACCGCCTGCGGGTTCGCGTCCTTGATGGCGGCGATGTCCAGCCCCAGCTGGAATCCCGGCCGCCGCCACGGCACCCACGCCACCTTGCCGCCGAAGATCGTCGCGGTCAGCTGCTCCCCATCGGCAGCCGTCGCGATCGCGATCCCCGAGTCCGGGTGCAGATGATCCACGTGCGCCGCGTCCACCAGCCCGTGCATGGCCGTGTCGATGCTCGGCGCCGCCCCACCCAAGCCGTGCCGGCAGTAGTCGAAGGCCGCCACCATCTCGTCCTCGCGCTCCACCCCGGGATACACGCCCACCAACGCCTTCAGCCGGTCCAGCCGCAGCGCCGCCAGCCCCTCGGCCCGCAACGTCCCGAGATCCCCGCCCGACCCCTTCACCCACACCAGCTCGACCGGCTCCCCCGTCACCGGATCGACCTCACTCCCCTTCGCCGACGTGTTCCCCCCGGCGTAGTTGGTGTTCTTGGGATCCGCCCCCAACCGGTTCGATCGCGCGATCAGCTCAGCAACAGTCGGATTCACAGCCACAGTTCAGTCCTTGTCTAGCCGTCGGGTAACATTCGTCATCAGCGCCGACCGGTGATCACCGGCCACGCTCGTCATCTGGCTCACCACTCCCAGCCCTCCCCTTGGGGGGTGGACACGTCGGCGCTCAGGCGGACGGTCTGCAGGGGTCGAGAAGGGGCGT
>JBMDXL010000281.1:0-2884 GCA_048594465.1 Microlunatus sp.
TCGCCGCACCCCGGGCCAGGGCGTCGTGCACGAACTGGGTGCCGATCCCCCCGTTCGCTCCGGTGACGAGGACGACCGCTCCGTGCAGTGAGGTCATGAGGATGCTCCTTGGCTGGGTCCGAGTTCTTGACTTATGGGTACAGAATGACTGTAGTCTTTCTCGACCTAGAGGTCAACTATTACTGGGTTGCCGATCTGCTGCTGACGTGGCGCGCTTCCGCGGGTCAGGGGCGAGCCGGGTGCTTGAACATTCCGTCACTCGACGGCTTCTGCTGCTCGCGGAGCCGCCCGGTGCGACGTTGGCCGAACATTCCGTCACTCGACCGCTTCCACTGCTCGCGGAGCCGCCCGAAGCAGAACTTTCCGTCATATGACGGAAAGCTCGAGCGGGTGGCAGCGAGCGGGCAGGTGCGGGCAAGGCCGCGAACGGCAGGCGCGGGCAAGGCCGCGAGCGGCAGGTGCGGGCAAAGGGGGCGAGCGATAGGTGCGGGCAAGTCCGCGAACGGTAGATGCGGGCGAGGAGGCGAGCGGTAGGGGCCGGGAGCGGCGGTACGAGCGTCAGCCGAGACGGTCGGCCAGCTCGGCCAGGAAGAGCGTCTCGGCCACGCAGGCGGCCGCGAAGTCGCCCAGGTGCAGCGACTCGTCGATGCCGTGCGGCCGCGAGTCGGGGTCGCCGACGGCGGTCACCAGGATCGCCGCCCCGGGGAAGGCGTCGGCGAACTCAGCGACCAGGGGGATCGAACCGCCCTGACCGATCAGCACCGGCTCACGCCCCCACGCCTGCGCGTACGCCGTCCGGGCCGCCTCGGCCACGGGACCCGCGAACGCGATCTCGGCCGGCTCACCGGTGTCGCCGTCGGTCACCCGCACCTGCGCACCCCAGGGCGCGTGGGTCTCCAGGTGCTCGCGCAGGCACCGCAGGGCCCGGCGGGCATCGTCGCCGGGCGCCACCCGCAGGCTGATCTTGGCCCGGGCACTCGGGATCAAGGTGTTGGACGCCTGGGCGACCGACGTCGTGTCCAGGGCGATCACGGACAGGGCCGGACGGGCCCAGAGCCGTTCCACCACGGAGCCGCTGCCGAGGTAGTCGACCCCGTCCAGCACGCCCGACTCCGTACGCAGCCGGTCGGGTGGGTAGACCAGGTCGGGTCCGGTGCCGTGGTGCAGCCCGGCCACCGCGACGTTGCCCGCCTCGTCGTGCAGGGTGGCCAGCAGCCGGCACAGGGCGGTCAGGGCGTCCGGAGCCACACCGCCGTACGCGCCGGAGTGGACCGCGTGGTCCAGCGTCCGCACCTCCACCACGCAGTCGGCCAGCCCGCGCAGGGTGGTGGTGAAGGCCGGCTCCCCCACCGCCCAGTTGCCGGAGTCGGCGATCACGTAGACGTCGGCGGCGAGCCGGTCCTTCTCCGCGGCCAGGATGGAGGCCAGGGTCGGCGAGCCGATCTCCTCCTCGCCCTCCACGAAGACGGTGACGCCGACCGGTGGCGTGCCGCCGAAGGCGCGCAGAGCCGCCAGGTGGACGGCGAACCCGCCCTTGTCGTCGCTGGATCCCCGGCCGAACAACCGTTCGCCCCGCTCGGTGGCGGTGAACGGCGGGCTGGTCCACTGCGCCGGGTCGCCGGTCGGCTGCACGTCGTGGTGGGCGTACAGGCAGACGGTGGGGGCGCCGGGGGGCGCGGGGTAACGACCCAGCACCGCCGGTCCGCCGCCGGCCTCGACGATCTCCACCTCGGGACAGCCCGCCCCGGTCAGCAGCGCGGCCACGGCCTCCGCACTGCGTCGTAGATCCGCCGCCCGGTCGGGGTCCGCGCTGACCGACGGGATGGCCACGAGCGCGTCGAGATCGGCACGAATTCCGGGCAACTGGTCACGTACGGCCTGAACGAGGTCCATGGTGGGAGCGTAGGGCGTTCAGGGAATAGGATTCCCACCGACTCGACCTCCATCGGGTCAGAAATTGACACGCGAAGATCACCACAACCGGGAGAACCCATGAGCCACGACCGCGTCAACCAGCAGACCGCGGCCGCCGTCCTGTCCGAGGCCGTCCAGCAGGTCGTCGCGACCCAGCAGGAGTCGATCGCCGCCGCGGCCGCCCTGATCGCCGAGTCGGTGGCCAGGGGCGGGGTGGTGCAGGTCTTCGGCACCGGGCACTCGCGGTCCTTCGCCATGGAGATCGCCGGGCGAGCCGGCGGTCTGGTGCCGGCGAACAAGATCGCCATCACCGACCTGGCCTTCTTCGGGCCCAAGTCGGTCGACGAGGTGATGGACCCCCACCTGGAACGGGACGACACCCTGGCCGCCCAGCTGCTGGAGGTGCACAACATCCAGCCCGAGGACGTCTTCGTGATCTGCTCCAACTCCGGCGGCAACGGCTCCACCGTCGAGCTGGCCCGACTGGTCTCCGAGCGCGGTCACAAGCTGATCGCGGTCACCTCGATGGACCACACCACCAAGATCACCTCGCGGCACCCCAGCGGCAAGCGGCTGTTCGAGCTGGCCGACGTGGTGATCGACAACTGCGGCGCGTTCGGCGACGCCGTCCTGGAGCTGCCGGAGGCCGCCGACGGCTCACCGCAGGGTCCGATCCTGGCCACCTCGACGGTGACCAGCTCGCTGATCGCCCAGATGATGGTGACCGAGGCCTGCGGGCTGCTGCTGGAGGCCGGTCAGCCCGTACCGGTGCTGATCTCGGCCAACATCCCGGGCGGGGACGAGAACAACGACCGCCTCCGGGCCGCGTACGCCGACCGGGTCAAGCAGGGCGCCCCGTAACCCACGGCCGGGGATGCCCTCAGCCCACCCGGCCGGCCCAACCGAACGCGCTGACGCACCCTTTCGCTCACTGACGCACTCTCTGCAAGGGGTGCGTCGGCGAGTGAAA
>JBMDXL010000282.1:0-11918 GCA_048594465.1 Microlunatus sp.
CGAGCCGTTGGTGGCGGCACCGGCGGCCGGGTCCACGTCGGCCGCGCTGGTGCCGGTCCCGGGGCCGCCGGCACTGGCCCCGGTGCCCGGCCCCGCCGCCCTGGCGGCCGAGCCCGTCCCGGCCGAGCTGGCGCTCGTGACCCGTTCCGCCGCGCTGGCCCCGGTGCTCGTCTCCGCGGCGCTGGCGGCCGACGAGGCAGACCCGGTGGGCAGATCGGGACCGGGGCGGCGCGCCTCGTCGATCAGCAGCACCGGGATGCCCTGGCGGACGGGGTAGGCCAGTCCGCAGTCGGCGGCCAGGCAGACCAGCTCGTCGCGGTCGTGGTCGACCGCCAGCGACCCGTGGCAGTTGGGGCACGCCAGGATGTCCAGCAGCTCGGGGGCCAGGTCGATGGCCATGTGGTCTCCTCAGTACGGGTCGGTTCGGTCCTGGGATCGGTCTGGCGATGACCGGTCCCCTGTCGCTCGGTGGCCGCGACAGTCCCCGCGGCAGCCGCCGGGCCGAGCCGGTGGGCCGTCGTGGCGACCGTCCAGTTCTACACCCACGATCAGCCGCGGATGACGTCCAGCGCCTCGTCCCGCAGGGCCGCCACCTGTGCCTCGGTCGGCGCCTCGACGTTCAGCCGCAGCAGCGGCTCGGTGTTGCTGGGTCGTACGTTCACCCACCACTCGTCGCCGGTCAGGGTCAGCCCGTCCTCGCGGTCCGGGGTGGCCCGGTCGGCGAACTGCCGTTCCAGCGCGGCCAGCACCGGCTCGACGTCGGCGACGGTGGAGTTGATCTCCCCCGACGCCGCGAACCGGCTGTAGCGCTCGACCAGCCGCGACAACGGCTCGGTCGTCTCGCCCAGCGCCGCCAGCACGTGCAGCGCGGCCAGCATCCCGGTGTCGGCACCCCAGAAGTCGCGGAAGTAGAAGTGCGCGGAGTGCTCGCCGCCGAACACGGCCCGGTGCTCGGCCATCGCCGCCTTGACGAAGGTGTGACCGACCCGGGTGATCACCGTCCGACCACCGGCCTCGGCGACCAGCGCCGGCACCGAGTGGGAGGTGATCTTGTTGATCACGATGGTGCTGCCCGGGTCGCGGGCCAGCTCGCGGACCGCGATCAGACCGGTGATGGTGGACGGGGAGACCACCTCGCCCCGCTCGTCGATGACGAAGCAGCGGTCGGCGTCGCCGTCGAACACGACGGCCAGGTCGGCCCCCGTGGCCCGCACGGCGGCCTGTGCGTCCAGCAGGTTCGCCGGTTCCAGGGGGTTCGGTGGGTGGTTCGGGAAGCTGCCGTCGAGATCGAGGTAGAGACCGACGATCTCCAGGTTCTGCCCGCCGAGGACGGCCGGGGTGGTGAGCCCACCCATCCCGTTGCCGGCGTCGACCACCACCTTGAGCCGGCGGATGCCGGACAGGTCGACCAGCCCGTGCAGGTGGTCCGCGTACGCCCCCAGCAGGTCCTGTCGGGTCGCGGTGCCCGGCCGCGCGGCGGGGGTGGCCGGTCCGGCCAGCGCCCGGTCCCGGATCGCCACCAGCTCCGATGGCTCCACCGGCTGCGCCCCGGCGTGGCAGAACTTGACCCCGTTGTAGTGGCCGGGGTTGTGGCTGGCCGTGAACATCGCCCCGGGCAGGCCCAGGGAGCCAGAGGCGAACCAGAGGCCGTCGGTGCTGGCCAGACCGATGTCGACCACGTCGGCGCCCCGGCTCAGCACACCCCCGGCGAACGCCGCGGAGAGGTCGGGGCTGGTGGTGCGCATGTCGCGTCCCAGGACCAGCGCACCGCCGCCGTCGGCCAGTCCGAGGACGTCGGCGGTGGCGGCCCCGATCGCGTACGCACCGGCCGCGTCCCACTCGGGGTCGGGCCCGGTGACGACGCCGCGGATGTCGTTGGCCTTGAAGATGCGCGCGTGGATCATGGTGCGCCGATCCTAGGGAGTGGGATCCGCGGGTCAGGCGTCGGGATCGGCCAGCACCGTGAGATGGCCCCGTCGGCCGAGCTCGACGATGCCCGACCGCTGCTCGCGCGGCGGCTCGGTCGGTCCCCCGGCCGCCGGCTGGTCGTAGGAGAAGCCGACTTCACGGACCGCATCGGCCAGCGCCAGCAGGTCGTCGGAGCTGGGCTCGGGGTCGGCGGTGGTCTCCAACCGGATCACCTCCCAGCCCCGGGGGGCCGACAGGTTCTGCGCGTGCTGCTGGCACAGGTCGTAGCCGTGCGGTTCGTTGCGGGCCGCCAGCGGTCCCAGCACGGCGGTGGAGTCGACGTACACGTACGTCAGCGTGGCCACCGCGCCACCCGGGCAGCCTGCTCGCGAACAACGCCGTGACACCACGGCCGAGACGCTACCCGCGGGCTAGAGTGCACGCCATGTCGACTCGCCGCAGGGACCGCCACCAGCGCGGTCTGCGTGGCCCCCTGGCCCTGCCCAACCCGTACGGCGGACGGGCCCGCCCGCCGCGGCCAGCGGGCCGCTCGGCCTTCTTCGACGACGCGGTGCACGCGGCCGTGGACCGGATCGCCGTGTCCTGCCCGGACGCCCTGGTCGGGGTCACCTTCGGCATCGAGGACGTGCCCGACCTGCCCGTGTCCTGGGCCGGTGACCGGGTGCCGCTGGCCGCCGCGGTCGAGGCCGACGCGGAGCGGATGGCCCGGGTGGTCGTCTACCGTCGTCCGCTCGAGCACCGGGCCGCCAGCCGGCGCGGGCTGCAGATCCTGGTCCACCGCACGATCGTCGAACAGCTCGCGGCCCTGACCGGACGCCCGGTCAGCGACTTCGCGCCGGATGAGTAGGCGCCGACCGAGGTTCGTCACTCGCTCCTCACGGCGCGCTGAGGGTTCCGGGATCAGCGCCCGACGGTGGGGTCGGACTGGGCCTGCGGCGCCCGACTGGCCACGTCCGGCGAGACCACCGGCACCGTGGCCAGGCCCGCGATGCCTCCCGACGAGGCCAGGAAGGTGACCCCGCCGACCACCGACGCCTCGGCCGGGACGGTCACCACCAGGTAGGCGGGCTCGCCCGCGTCCAGCCGTCGGGTGGCGGTGGCGTGCGGGACCAGCAGCACGTCGTCGTCGTCGATCTTGACGCCGTCGTAGCCGTACACCTCGAAGGACAGCGGCACGTCGGTGTCGCCGCCGTTGCTCAGGACCAGCTCGGCCTCGGTCTTGTCCAGGTGGACCAGCGGGACCACTCCCGTCCGCACGATGGGGGCCGTCGCGGACTGTACGGCCAGGTCCGGGAGCGCGTCGGTGCCGATGGCCTCCGACAAGACGGCGGCGGTCACCGGTTGGTCGCTGGTCAGCTGCAGACCGGCGGCGGCGCCGGCCAGACCGGCCGCCACCGAGATCTCCGCCGTGCTCTCCGGCGGGACCTCCAGCTGCTCGGCCCCGGCCGGCGCGAAGGCCCCGTCCACGCCGAGCACCTGCACCTGGACGGTGGCCCGGTCCATGCCCGGGTTGACCACCCGCAGCGTCCGGGCCCCGGCTCCTTCGGGGACACCGGGGACCACCAGGGAACGAGCCGGCGGAACCGCCGACAGCTGCCAGTCGGCGCCGGTCGGCTCGAAGTCCACGCTGCGCCGGTCCAGGGCCACCGCCGAGACCCGGCCGCTGCTGGCCCGGACCGACACGGTGAGCGGTCCCTCGACGGTGACCAGCGTGTCCAGCGAGACGGTCCGCGAGCTGCCGCCCTCGACCACCAGACCCGGGCTGCCCGGGACCACGACCAGCCCGTTGCGACCGTAGAAGCGCAGATCGACCTCGGCCTGACCGGCGTCGGGGTTGGTCAGCACGAGATCGGTCCGGTACGCCGGGGACGCACCGACCCCGACGAACCACTGCTCGGTCGCCGGCGCCACGCACGGGGCGGCCAGCAGACCGGACTGGTCGCCCTTGGTGGCCCGGCTGGTGATCATCCCGCTGCCGGCGGTGGCCATCACGCCCTGCCCGGTCAGCACCACCGGAGCCTGCGGCGCGGGCTGCTGGTCGCCGAACCCCTGGCGGTCGACGCTCAGCAGCGGTGCGGTGCTGCCCACCGGCACCCCGGTCAGGACGCCGTCGCGCCCCGGGGCCTTGCGCACTGCGACCGCCGACACCGTGGCGGTGGCGTCGGTGGCCGGGGACGTGGTGCAGACGGTCGTCGTCCGCCCGACCAGCGGTGCCTGACTGGCTCGGAAGGGGGCGTTCTGCGGCGGGATCAGCCCCCCGCCGACCGCCACCACCGCGACCGCCGCGAGGGCCACACCGGTGGTGACCAGCCGCCGGAGCGGACCGGAGGGCGGGCGACGCGGACTCACTGGGCCCGCCCGCCCACGAACGCCGCCCGGCGGGCCGAACGGACCGGGTCGCGCAGCTCGAGCCGCCGGATCCCCGGCGCGGCCAGCACCAGGGCCACGGCGACCACGAACCCCTGGGCGATCAGCAGAGCCAGGGTCGGCGAGGCCAGGTGGTAGGAGACCGTCCCGCCGGTGGCCGGCAGGGTGAAGCCCTGCTGCCAGCCCGCGGAGACCGGGGCCAGCGCCGTCCCGTCCAGGCGGGCCCGCCACCGGGGGTCGGTCGCCTCGCCGAGCCGGAGCTCACGGTCCGACCCGCCCGGGCCGACCACCACCGGGCGGGTGTCGACAGCTGTCGTCTGGTCGCCCTCGGCCACCACGACCCGCGTGACGGCCGGCTGCAGCTGCCACACGGTGGTGGCGTCGCTGCCGCTGGCCGTGCCCAGGGCGGGGGTGTTGTCGATCCGGGCGATCTCGTCGGTGGTCGCGCCCGACACCCAGACGTAGCCGACACCCAGAGCACGCAGCTGGGGGCTGATGTCGGAGTCGGCCGTGCCGGCGACGATCCGCTGGACCAGGTCGCCCACCTGGTCGGGGGCGGTCACCGAGCCGCCGAAGGCGAACCCGCGGTCGGCGTCACCCAGGCGGAGCTGGTCGCCGGCGATCACGGAGTAGTGCGCCTCGGCGACGGCCGTGCCGGTGTGCTGGAGGTCGATGGCCAGCACCCGGACCCCGGCGTCGGAGGTCATCGCGTTCTGCAGGTAGGGCGGCAGCGCGTCCAGCCGCTGCCGGTCGATCGGTCCCGTGGCCCCGGCCCACAGCCACCAGCCCGTCGAGCCGAGCACCGTGAGGGCGACCAACGCGCCGGCCACCACGCTGGTCGGCTGCACCCAGCCGAAGCTGCGCTCGCGGAGCTCGGCGGACAGCCCGTCGATCCCGGTGGCCGCGGCGAGCACGAGAGCGGCGAAGGCGATCAGCAGGTAGGCCCCGGTCCACGGACGGATCTCGGTCCCGGTCGGCGGGACGGCCACCACCAGCCGGCTGAGCAGCACCGAACCGAGCAGGGCGGTGACGGCCGCCACCCAGGCCCCCACGACCACCGGGTGTCGCGGCCGGCGGAGCAGCCCGACCAGCGACACGACCCAGATGACCCCGAAGGCGACGGCTCCCCACCACAGCGGCGGCAGACCGGGGCCGATCTCGCGACCGATCAGCAGCTGCCAGACCGCCGGCGCGGGGCCGGCGGGGACGAGGGCGGCATCGGGTCCGGCGAACAACCGACCGGGCCACGCGATCAGCGCGGGCCACCACGGTGCCCAGACCAGCAGCGGCAGACCCACGGCCAGACCGATCCGGCCGACCTTGCGCGGGGTGCGCCGCAGCCAGATCGCACCCACCGCCCCGAGCACGACGGCCACCACGATGAGCGACGGCTCGAAGGCGGTCAGGGCGATCAGCACCACCCCGGCACCCCAGCCGCCCCGCCACGCCTCGGGGGCGCGCGGCCGGCGCTGCACGAGACCGCGCAGGGCCAGCACCAGCAGGGGCAGCAGGACGGCCACCACGCTCAGCGTCAGCCGCCCCTGGTTCGCCCCACCGAGCAGCACCGGCAGCAGCGCGTACGCCACCGCGGCGCCGATCCGGACCCGACGGTCATCCACGACGGCGCGGAGCAACGGGTAGACGGCCACGTACGCCAGCGGCACGCTGCCCAGCAGGAGGACGGTGACCAGCCACTCGGGCTGTCCGAGCAGGACGGTGGAACCGAGGGCCATCAGGGCCAGCCAGGGCGGCGGGGCCACACCGGGCGCCCCGGGGATCGGGGTGGCCGCGGACCGCCACAGCTCACCCAGGCGGTCCGGCGCGGGCAGCAGCGCGGGCGCGTCGAGATGACCGAGACCGAAGAGCCCGCGGGCCGCGACCAGACTGGCCAGCAGCAGCAGACCGCCGACGACCACCACCGGCGCCAACCACGGGTGACGGGTCCGGTCGTCCCGCGCGGTGGCGAAGTCGTCGCCGGTCAGCTCGTCCAGGCTGGCGGCCTCGCTGTCCCCGGCGAGCTCCCGGTAGCGGTCGGAGACCGTGCCGGTCACCGACTCGACGGCCAACCGCAGCCCCGACCACCACGGGGGCCGGAGGGACCCGATCAGCGCGGCCCGGTCCTTCTGCGTGAGCCCGTCCTTCGAGGTGGGTCCGTCCTTCGGGGTGAGGCCGCCCGGCTCGGGGGGCGTCCGCCGCAGACGACGGCGGTAGGCGCGGATCCGGTTCGGGTGGACGAGCAGCCAACCAAGGGTGGCCAGCTCGTCGCGCGAGCGGGCGGGCGCCTTGCCCACCAGGTAGCCGAGGGCCCGGACCAGGCAGTCCAGCGCCAGCCGGAGCCAGGTGAACGGGAGCCGCCAGGTGGGCGCGTGTCCGGCCACCAGCAGCAGCCCGAGCTGCTGGTCGAGACGGTCCGGGTGCCGACCGCCGGCGCCGCGGGGGCGGAGCCCCGCGCGCCCCACCTGGCGGTGCACCATCGCCGCCTGCGGGGTGGTCACCACGCGCAGCCCGCGAGCGGTGGCCCGCCAGCCGAGCTCGACCCCGTCGCGGAAGCAGGGCACGTCGGGATCGAGGCCGTCCAGGGCGTCCCAGTCCCGGCGGCGGATCAGCAGCCCGCAGGTGGAGACACCGAGGTGCTGCCGCGGCTGGTCGTGCTGCCCCTGGTCGATCTCGCCGAGATCGAGACCGAGGTGCCGCCGACCCGTGCGCGCGATGGTGACCCCGACCTCGCTGAGCTGGTGGCCGGCGCCGTGGCGACGCCGCGGGAAGACCAGCTTCGGACCGGTGAGGTCGACGCTCGTGTCGCTGACCACGTGGGCGAGCAGCTGCTGGAGGGTGTCGGCGGCCGGCACGGCGTCGTCGTGCAGCAGCCACAGCCACGGCTCGGCGGCTGAGGGGTCGCCCGCCGGAGCGATCGCGGGCTCCGCCGCCAGCGCGGCGGCCACGCCGGCGCCGAAGCCGCCGTGGGACGGACCGCTGACGACCGCGTCCAGCAGCCCGTGCCGCTCGGCGCGGTGGAGCAGCTCCAGGGTGGTGTCGGTGCTGCCGTTGTCGACCGCGACCAACCGCTGCGGTTTGTGGGTGAGGCGGGACAGACCGGCCAACGTCTCGGGCAGCCACGCCTCGGCGTCGAGAGTGACCAAAACGGCGGTGACGGCGCAGCCCGACAGATCGGGCGCCTCGGTGTCGGCGCGGCCCTCGGTCAGCCAGGCCCAGCGGTCGGCTTCGTCCTCGGCGGCCGTCGTCCGCAGATCGTCCCAGCTGTCGTCCCGATCCGCTCGCGCCCGCGGGGTCCGGGAGCCGGGGCGCTGCTCACTCACGTCGTCGTCCATGAGTGTCGGGAGAACCTCGCGAGAGTCGTACGGGCGGGTGTGGGCGTGGCCCGCGCTCCGCGCAAGGCGTCGACCACTGTAGGCGAACAGCCGCCGTGGTGCGCACTCGACGACCCGCTCGCGCACTCGCCGCCGGGCCCGCCGACGACGGCCGGACCCGGACCGACCGGTGGGGACCGGCCGGCCGGCAGACGACTGGGGAGGGTGCGGCCGCCGGGGAGGAGTGGCTAGACCGCGCGCTTCTTCAGCTTGCGGCGCTCACGCTCGGACAGGCCACCCCAGATGCCGAACCGCTCGTCGTGGCCGAGCGCGTACTCCAGGCACTCCGACCGGACGTCACAGGACAGGCAGACCTTCTTGGCCTCCCGCGTGGAGCCGCCCTTCTCGGGGAAGAAGGCCTCCGGATCGGTCTGGGCGCACAGGGCTCGCTCCTGCCAGCTCAGCGCACCTTCGTCGACCTCAGCCTCGTCGTGCTCCATCGTGTTGCCTCCTCGACCCCGGGGTTCATTGCCTGCCGAGGGGTTCGCGGCCCCACGGCCATCATGCGTCGACCACACGACCTCTCCCGGCGCCCCCGTGGCGTCGGTGCTGGTCACAGCCGAACAACATGGGTGAAATTACACGCCCGTAAATGCGTCCAAGTCAAGGCCGAGTTTGGTATTGCATGGTTTTGCTCCCCGGTGGCCGATGAGGTAAGGGCGACCCTTCGTGCGGATCGCGTACGTTTCCGCCGGCTGCGTCCGCCGCGCTGGTCAGCGCAGGTCGTCGTCCTCGGCGGCGGCGGACGGGTGGGCCGGCCTGCTCGCAGCCGTCCGACCCGGTTCCCCCGCACCCGGCTCCCCCGCACCGCGCGTCCCCGCACCCGGATCCCCCGCTCCGGTCACCGCACGCCCCGGGGCCGCGGCCGGCGCGGGCGCCCACGGACCGTCGGTCGTCGCGCCGGCGGACGGCGGGTTCGACCAGGACAACCCGGGTCGACCCTGGGCGGCGTCGTCGGCGGTCAGCCAGACGGCGCCGGTCGCCTCGTCGGCTTGCCAGGCGGCGGGCAGCCGGTCGGGCGGTGGGGCGATGGCCGCGACGTCGGAACCTGCCGCCACCGCCGGTCGATCCTCGTCGGGCTGTGCGAGGCGAGCGCCACGGGTGCGTCGGAGGGCCAGCACCACAGCGATCAGCGCGGCGGCCGGCACCGCCAGCCGGAGGACGCCCTCCACCCCCAGCAGCAGCCAGCCGATCTCGGGGGTCGGCCAGGTGACCAGGTCCACCACGGTCGCGACCGCCACTGCGGCCCAGAGCAGCACGGTGGCTCCGACCACCAGCACCCCGGCAACGGCGAGCGCCCGCGCGTGTTCACTCGGGGCAGGTTCCTCGTCGGCCCCGCCCAGCGGCCAGGTGCACCACAGCACGGCGGCCGCGGCGACCAGCAGCAGCAGGTCGTCCCCGCCGGGGATGGCGCCGTACCCGACCCCGCCGCCGGAAGCGACGGCGAGCCCCAGGGCGACGGCCCGGATCGCCAGCATCAGGGCCAGGGCGACCAGCAGCATCACGGCCAGGGGTTCACGCCACCGGTGCCAGGGCTGCATGGCGCTCACCCTAGTGGGACCGTCGGACACCGTCGGGCCGCGGCACCCGGGTGCCGACCGTGGAACACTGGCGCCGTGCAGGTGGTGGTGCTGGCCGGTGGTGTCGGGGGTTCACGGTTCGTGGCGGGGGTGCGGGCGGCGTACCCGCAGGCGCAGCTGACGGTGGTGGTGAACACCGCCGACGACATCACCCTGCACGGTCTGCGGATCTGCCCGGACCTGGACACCCTGACGTACACGCTCGGCGGTGGCATCGACGCCGACCGCGGCTGGGGCCGGTCGGGCGAGACCTGGCGGGTCAAGGACGAGCTGGCGGCGTACGGGCTGGAGCCCGGCTGGTTCGGTCTCGGCGACCTGGACCTGGCCACCCACCTGGTCCGGACCCAGCTCCTGGCCGCGGGACTGCCGCTGTCGGAGGTCACCCGCCGGGTGACCGCTCGGTGGCTCGCGCACGACCCGCTGCTCACCCTGCTGCCGATGACCGACGACGTGGTCGAGACCGAGGTCGCCGTCACCGATCCCGACGCCGCCGACGGCCGCCGCTGGCTGCACTTCCAGGAGTACTGGGTGCGGCTGCGCGCCGCTCCTGACGCCCTGGCCGTCCGCCGGACCGGCATCGACGCCGCCCGCCCCGCGCCCGGGGTGGCCGAGGCGATCGGAGCGGCCGACCTGGTGCTGGTCGCTCCCAGCAACCCGGTGGTCTCGATCGGACCGATCCTGGAGGTGCCCGGCGTCCGGGCCGCCCTGCGGACGACCACGGCGCCGGTGATCGGCTTCGCCGGCATCCTGGGCGGCGCGCCCGTGCTCGGGATGGCGCACCGGCTGCTCCCCGCCATCGGGGTGGCCGTGGACGCTGCGGCGGTCGGGCGGCACTACGGCGCACGGACCGCCGACGGGGTGCTGGATCTGTGGGTGATGGACTCCGCCGACGCCCACAGTGCGGCCGGGCTGGAGGCCGACGGGCTGCCGGTGGCCGTCACCGGGCTGCTGATGAGCACCCCGGAGGCGACCGCGGAGTTCCTCCGGCTGGCCGTCAAGGCCCTGCCCGGGGCCGGCTGAGGCCGGGCCGATGGTCCTGCTGTTCGCTCCCACCGGTCTGGGCGAGATCACCCCCGGCACCGACCTGGTCGCCGAGATCCTGCGGGTCGCCGACGGCGAACACGGTCCGCTGCGGCCCGGCGACGTCGTCGTCGTCACCTCCAAGATCATCAGCAAGGCGGAGGGCCGGTACGCCGACGCCGACGACCGGGAGGCCGCCATCACCGCCGAGACCCGGGCGGTCGTCGCGCAGCGCGGACCGATGCGGATCGTCCGGACCCGCGCCGGGCTGACGCTGGCCGCGGCCGGGGTGGACACCTCCAACGTCGAGCCCGGCCGCATCCTGCTGCTGCCCGTCGACCCCGACGCCTCGGCCGAGCGGCTGGCCGCCGGATTGAGCGCGGCGGTCGGCGGCGACGTCGGCGTGGTCGTGTCCGACACCGCCGGGCGCCCGTGGCGCCTGGGGCAGACCGACCACGCGATCGGGGCGGCCCGGGTCCGGGTGCTGGCGGGCTACGCCGGGCAGGTGGACGGCTACGGCAACGAGCTCGCGGTGACCACGATGGCGCTCGCCGACGAGCTGGCCGCGGCCGCCGACCTGGTCAAGACCAAGCTGGGCGGACGCCCGGTGGCGGTGCTGCGCGGGCTGGCGGAGCTCGTCGGCCCGCAGCCGCCGGAGGCGGCGGGCGCGGCGGCCATCGTGCGCACCGGCCGGGAGGACCTGTTCAGCCACGGCTCCCGCGAGGCCGTGCTGGCGGCGCTCTGTCGCGCCCTGGGGGTGCCGGAGGCGTACGCGGAGCTGGTGGGCGCCGCGCCGGAGCTCGCGGCCGCGAGACACCTCGCCGAGGGCCTGCTGCCGGACGACCCGGCCGACCTGGTGAGGCGGTTGCTGGAGGTGGCGCAGCATCTCGGCGCGGCCGATCCGCCGCCACCACCGGGATAGACTCCGCGCTCTCGTCCGTTGTCGAGGGGTCCGCCCCCGCCCTCCGGGAGGACGGGCCCGAGCACTCGAGGAGACCCCGTGGCCAAGGAGCCCGCCTGCACCGGTGGCAACCGCCGGCAGAAGCTGGCCGCCCTGCAGGACCAGCAGAAGTCAGCGCAACGTCGCCGGACGGCGGGGTTGCTGGTGATCTGCCTGGTGCTGGCGGCCGCGCTGCTGTCGTACCCGATCTACCTCGTGGTCAAGGACAGCCGGGCCAGCAGCGCCGCCCTGACCGACCTCGGGGTCGCGTCGGACGCCGCCGGCTGCGACCCCGTGGCCACGCACCCCGCCTCGGGCAACCAGAACCACGTCGCCGACGGCACGAAGGTCCCGTACGACCGCACCCCGCCGGACTCGGGCCCGCACTACGCGTCCCCGGCGCCGTTCACCAAGCGCTTCTACACCGCCGACGACCGGCCGGCGGTGGAGACCCTGGTGCACAACCTGGAGCACGGCTACACGGTGGTCTGGTACCGCGACGGCGCCCCGGAGTCCGACGTCGACGCCCTGTCGGCGATCGCCAAGACGTTCACCTCGGAGGACTACGACCCGACCCAGAAGTTCATCGCCGCGCCCTGGACCGACGCCGACGCCGGCTTCCCCGAGGGCAAGAACATGGTGATGACGCGCTGGACGGCCGACCCGACCAACCCGGCCGACACGACCAAGCAGCTGGGTGTCCGGCAGGCCTGC